>CALJYC010000038.1 GCA_937984275.1 uncultured bacterium
CCCCATTTAGAGAAGTAGAGAGACACATGACCCAGATTCGCTATGAAAAAGACGCCGACCTCTCGTTGATTCGAGGCAAGAAGGTGGCGATCATCGGCTACGGCTCCCAGGGCCACGCCCACTCGCTCAACTTGAAGGAGAGCGGAGTCGACGTGCGCGTCGGTTTGCAGGACGGCAGCAAGAGTAAGGCTAAGGCCGAAGCAGCCGGCCTCGTGGTGACGTCGGTCAGCGATGCGGCGAAGGAAGCCGACGTGATCATGATCTTGGCGCCCGACACGGCGCAGCCAGCGATCTACGAAGAGCACATCGCGCCGAACCTCGAGGCGGGCAACATGCTGATGTTCGCTCATGGTTTCAATATCCGGTACGAAACGATCGAACCGCCAAAGGATGTCGACGTCACGATGGTCGCGCCGAAGAGTCCCGGCCACCGTGTCCGGGAGACCTACCAGGAAGGTGGCGGCGTACCGGCCCTGCTTGCCGTTCATCAGGACGCGACGGGCCAGGCGGATGCGTTCGCGATGTCGTACGCGGCCGGGATCGGCTGCGCGCGCGCTGGCGTATTGACCACGACCTTCACGGAGGAGACCGAGACTGACCTCTTCGGTGAGCAGGCGGTTTTGTGCGGCGGTGCGTCGGAGCTCGTGAAGGCCGGTTTCGAGACCTTGGTCGAGGCGGGCTACCAACCAGAGCTCGCGTACTTCGAGTGCCTTCACGAGCTGAAGCTGATCGTCGACCTGATGTATCGCGGAGGCCTCAACTACATGCGCTACTCGGTGTCGAACACCGCCGAGTGGGGCGATTATGTGAGCGGCCCGCGCGTCATCGGCGAGGAGAGCAAGAAGGCGATGAAGCAGGTTCTGGCCGAGATTCAGGACGGAACCTTCGCCAAGCGTTGGATCGAAGAGAACAAGAATGGTCGTCCAGAGTTCAACTCGATCCGGCGTGCCGAACAGGAGCAGACCCTCGAGAAGGTCGGCGCGAACCTTCGGTCGATGATGCCGTTCGTCGACCCGGTAGAGATCAAACAGGGAGAGTAAGCGGGCGCCGCACCTCGCGGCGCCGGGAGAATCAATCATGCAACCCGATCACGTACGGATCTTCGACACAACGCTCCGAGATGGAGAGCAATCACCTGGCGCGACGATGACCTCGTCGGAAAAGCTAGAGGTGGCGAAGACCCTATCGCGGCTGGGGGTGGATGTGATTGAAGCCGGCTTCGCGGCGGCTTCTCCCGACGACTTGCGTGCAATCAAGACCATCGCCGAGGCCGTGGGTGTCACGGGCGTCGAGGGCCGGCCGGTCCCCGAGCCTCCGACAATCTGCAGCTTGGCGCGGGCTCACAAACCTGACATCGACCAGGCGGCGGAGGCAGTGGCACCGGCCAAGCACGGCCGAATCCACACCTTCATCGCGACGTCCCCGATCCATCGGGAGCACAAGCTCCGTATGAGCAGAGCCGAGGTGCTCAAGAAGATCGGCGAGATGGTCGCTTATGCTCGGAGTTTCTGTGAGGATGTCGAGTTCAGCCCCGAGGATGCCGGCCGAACGGAAATGGACTTCATGTACGAAGCGCTCCAGGCGGCGATCGAAGCGGGCGCAAGCACACTGAATATCCCGGATACCGTCGGCTATACGATTCCCGGCGAGTTCGGTGAGCGCATCGCGATGATCCGGGAGAACGTGCCTGGCATCGAAAACGCGGTGATCAGCGTCCACTGCCACAACGACCTCGGGTTGGCCGTCGCCAACAGCTTGTCTGCCGTGCAGAACGGCGCGCGGCAGGTCGAGGTTGCAGTCAACGGCATCGGCGAGCGCGCAGGCAACGCTTCGCTCGAAGAGGTCGTCATGGCGCTGCACGTGCGAAACGATCTCTACAACATCGGGACCCAGGTCGACACGACACAGCTCACGCGCGTCAGCCGTTTGGTGAGCAAGGTGACGGGCATGGTCATTCAGCCGAACAAGGCGATCGTGGGTGCGAATGCGTTCGCGCATGAGGCCGGCATTCACCAGGACGGGATGCTCAAGCACGAGGAGACCTACGAGATCATGCGGCCCGAAACGGTAGGCGCGGGCCAGACGCAGCTCGTGCTCGGCAAGCATTCCGGGCGGCACGCGTTTGCAAATCGCTTGACCGAGCTCGGCTATCCCGTGTCCGGAGACTCACTCGACAAGGCGTTCGCGCGCTTCAAGAAACTGGCCGATAAAAAGAAGCACATCACCGACGCCGACCTGTTGGCTCTCGTGAGCGACGAGCTCTACCAGCCCACCGAGTACTGGAAGCTCGAGAAGCTCCAGGTGAGCTGCGGCACTGGAATGCCAACGGCTACGGTCAAGCTCACTGGTCCCGATGGACAAACGCAGACCGCGGCCGAGGTCGGAACGGGTCCCGTCGATGCGGTCTACAAGGCCATCCAGTCGCTGGTCCACGTGCCCTGCACGTTGCTGGAGTACACGGTTCAATCGGTTACCGAGGGCATCGATGCACTCGGCGAGGTGAGCGTCCGAGTGTCGCCACATGACGACGACGCTCCGCCCGACAAGCTCAATCCACAATACGAGCACTCACGCGCACGGGTGTTCCACGGCCACGGCGCACACACTGACGTCATCGTCGCCAGCGCCAAGGCCTATCTCGCGGCCGTCAACCGCATCCTCGCGATCAGAGAAGCAAAGCAGAAGGACAGCAAGGCAGCCGGAAGCGCGGCGTAACGAAGATCATGGAACCAAGAACACTATTTCAGAAGGTTTGGGACGATCATGTCGTCGTTCAGGAACCAGACAGGCCGGCAGTCCTCTACATCGACTTGCAGCTCATTCACGAGGTGACGTCCCCCCAGGCGTTCACCGGTCTACGCGAGCGCGGCCTGAAGGTTCGCCGTCCTGACAAGACAATCGCGACGATGGACCACTCGACGCCGACCCTGCCGAAGGCGCTCTGGGTCATCGATGACCAGGCGAAGGCGCAGCTCGGACAGCTCGAAAGCAACTGCAAAGAGTTCGGGGTGGAGCTATTCGCGCTTGGCGACAGCCGGAACGGGATCGTGCATGTGATCGGGCCAGAGCGTGGGTTCACGCAGCCTGGCAAAACGATCGTGTGCGGCGACAGCCACACGTCGACGCACGGAGCGTTTGGCGCGCTGGCGTTCGGCATCGGGACCAGCGAGGTCGAGCACGTGTTGGCCACGCAGTGTCTGTTG
>CALJYC010000039.1 GCA_937984275.1 uncultured bacterium
AATGCACTGGAACGAGCTGCAGTACTCGTGATCGGCACAGTTGGCATCCTCGGCGCAGCTCGTGAGGCAGGTATCATCGGTGCAAGGGCGGCACGCGCCGGCGAGGCACTCTTGTGTCTCGGGACACGGCGCCTCCAGGCAAGTCAGTAGGCACTCGCCATCGATGCAGATGCGAGAGTCGCCGCACTCGAAGTTGAACTGACAACGGAAGGGAGGCGGTTCGGGATCATCTTCGAGAGGGTTGAGACAAAGGCCGTTGTCCGCACAGGTCGTCCCGACGGGACATTCGTACTCCTGTTCACACTCGCCGACACAGCCAAGCGTCGTGCACACTTCCCCGACGGCACAGTCGACATCCGCTGCGCACAAATCCCGCGGCGGGGCTGGTTGCGGGTCGCACTCGTCCCCCTGGCACAAGAAGCAGCCGCGATCGCTGAGCGGTCCGTCGGCGACGCAGACGTAGCGAGAGTCGTTGTTGCAGCCGGCGAGTCCAAATAGCGCGATGATGAGAATCCCGAAGCGTGTCATGGGAGGTTCGACGCGCCCCCTCGGGGCATATTCACTGGCGGGATTGGCTTGAAAACCAAAGAATTCCGTTGGATAACGGGAGCGAAATGAGTGGCCACAGCAAATGGTCGACAATTAAGCGGCGCAAGGGTGCTCAGGACGCTAAGCGCGGGAAATTGTTCACGAAAGTCATCAAGGAGATCACCATCTCGACACGCTCCGGGGGTGGGGACCCAGAGGGCAACGCCCGGCTGCGACGGGCGGTCGACCTGGCCCGAAGCGTGAATATGCCGGCCGAGAACGTGACCCGGGCGATCAAAAAGGGCACTGGCGAGCTGGAAGGCGTCCAGTACGAAGAGCTCCTCTACGAGGGGGTCGGCCCGGATGGGACGCTGTTCCTTTGCGAGGTCGTCACCGACAATCGCAATCGAACGATCGCCGACGTGCGAAAGCTCTTCGACAAGAACCACGGTCAGATCAGCAGCAGCGGCTCGGCGCTGTGGGCCTTCGAGCAGAAGGGCATCATCCGAATCGACAAAGACGCGGCCACCGAAGACGAGCTCTTCGAGGCGGCGGTAGGTGGAGGTGCCGAGAACATGGAGCTGGTCGGTGACCAGTGGGTGGTAACGACGGCTCGCAACGATCTCGACGTGGTTCGCGATGCGATCGATACCGCGGGCATCACAATCGGTGAGGCTGCTCTCGCGTATATCCCCAACAACCCAAAGGTCGTCGAAGGCGGTGACGCGGCGAAGCTGATTCAGCTGTACGAAGCGCTCGACGACCACGAGGATATACAGAACGTGTTCTCCGACTTCGAGCTCAGCGAGCACGCGCTCGCGGAGATGGTCTGACACGCCCATGCGTGTGCTGGGCATCGACCCCGGCAGCCGGCGCACGGGCTGGGGCGTGGTGCAATTCGAGGGCACGCGGCTTCACCACCTCGGGGCCGGGACGATCGCGGTCCCAGAAAAGCTGCCGCTCGCCAAGCGACTGCACATGATCCACCAGGGGCTTCAGCAGGTCATCGCCGAGCACCAACCCGAAGCGGTCGCGGTGGAAGAAATCTTCTTCGCGAAGTACGCCAACGCGGCCTTGAAGCTCGGGCATGCTCGCGGGGTGGCTTTGTTGGCTGCCGCGCAGGCAGAGCTCGAGGTGCATGAATACCCACCGGCGGTCGTGAAGCGGACGGTGGTCGGGAGGGGGGCTGCGGATAAGCAGCAGGTGGGGCGATTGATCACAGCATTGCTCAGGCTGAAATCGCCGCCCGAGGAGGACGCCGCGGACGCGCTCGCGGTCGCGATCACTCATATTCAGGCGAGCCGCTCAAAGGCGATCGCACGCTGACACGGGCAGGTGCTGCGGAGGTCGAGGGCGGAAATGCATACATCTGTTCAGTAACCTGCTAGGCTCGGGCCGTGATCGGCAGGCTAAGTGGGACGATCGAGCATCGGGAGGCGGATGGCTCGGTCATCGTCGACGTAAACGGCGTTGGGTACGAGGTGTTTGTGCCTGTGGGGGCCGCAGGTCGCGCGGGCTCCGAGCCGGGGCAAGCCATCTCCCTCCACATCCATACGCACGTGCGCGAAGACGCGATGACTCTGTTTGGCTTTGCCAGTGCCGAGGATCGGGCCGCGTTCCGGGCCCTACTCAAGGTGAGCAGCATTGGTCCAAAACTCGCGCTCGCGATCATCGGCGTCATGAACGCGGCCGAGCTTCAAGACGCGATCGCGCGCCAAGACAAGACCGCCTTCAAGGGGATCGCCGGCGTTGGCAAGAAGACCGTCGAGCGCATTCTCGTCGACCTGGAAGGCAAGCTCGACTTTGCCACGAGCGGCAAAACCGGGGTTCGCCTCCGGGCAGTTCCGAGCCCGGCAGACTCGGCCAGCGATGCGGTCGTTGGTGCCTTGGTGCAAATGGGATACAAACGAAGCGAGGCCGAGGCCGCAGTTGGAGGCGCGAGCGGCGGTTCGAGCGACGACAACGTCGAAGGGCTGTTGCGTGCTGCGCTGTCGGCATTGTCATGAGCGAGATGGAAGCCAGAGCGAACGAGAACCTGAGCATCGGCGAGCAGCCCGACGACCGCACGTTCGACCGAAGCCTTCGCCCAGCACGGTTCGAAGACTTCGTCGGTCAGGAGCGGATCAAAGACAATCTGCGGGTGTTCGTCGAAGCGGCACGGCGGCGCGGTGACCCGATCGACCACACCCTGTTCTGCGGGCCACCGGGGCTCGGAAAAACCACTTTGGCCCTGATTTTGGCCAGCGAACGGGGCGTCACGCTTCATTCGGCCTCCGGCCCGGCGATCGAGCACAAGGGGCAGCTCGCCGCCCTTCTCACGAAGCTCGAGCCCAACGACGTGCTCTTCATCGATGAGATCCACCGCCTCAACGCCACCGTGGAGGAAAACCTCTACACCGCGGTCGAAGATTTCCGGATCGACGTTGTCAACGGCGACGGACC
>CALJYC010000040.1 GCA_937984275.1 uncultured bacterium
ACGTTCGACATGTGGAAAAAGATGTCGTTGCCGGGAGAGGTTTCGATGAAACCGAAGCCTCGGTCGGTAAGACGTTTGATTGTACCTTCAGCCATGTTGTGTTCGTTCCTATTCGAGATTGACACAGCCTCGATAGCTCCACTCGCCCCTCGGCGCCATTCGGTCACCGCGCAAGCGAGTCCGAACAATCGGTGCGTGCGTCCCAATAAAGCGATTCTCGTCGAACAAAGGCGGGGACATTCCGCATCCCGGCTCTATATACCAGGGATGTACATGAAATTTGCGCAAAACTGGCCGCGGGCTCTGTCGATTGGCCTTCTCATGAGTGCGCTGACGGGGTGCACCCAGGTCGACGCGGGGAACCTCGGGATCGTGACCAAGTGGGGCGAGATTCAAGACGTTGCGCTTCAGGAGGGCATCCACTTCAGGACTCCAGTCAAGACCCAGATCATCAATATCTCGACTCGCGTCCACAAGATGGAAGCAAGTGCGAGTGCATCATCCAAGGATCTTCAGGTCGTGTCGACGAAGATCGCGTTGAACTACCGCATTGATGCGTCCCGGATCGTCGAGGTCTTTCGTAACGTAGGGACTCGATTGGTTGTCGAGAATACGATCATCGATCCGGCGCTTCAGGAGTCGCTCAAACAGGCGACCGCTCAGTACACCGCAGAAGAGCTGATCACCAAACGACAGCAAGTGAAAGAGACACTCGGCGACAGCATCAAGGCGACGCTGGCCAAGAGCGACATTCTCGTGACGGAGCTCTCGATCACCGACTTTCAGTTCGACGCCCAGTATCAACAGGCAGTCGAATCGAAGCAGGTCGCGGAGCAGCGCGCGCTCACTGCCACGAACGATCTCGCCCGCATCAGGGTTGAGGCCGAGCAGGCCGAAGCGAAGGCGCGCGGTACGGCCAACGCAATGCTGGCAAGGGCGGAGGCCGAAGCCAAAGCACAGGAGCTCCTGAGGGAGACCATTAGCGCTGAAATCGTATATTTACGGGCGGTCGAGAAGTGGGATGGAAGGCAGCCGAGCGTCGTTGGAGAGGGCGGCGCCATCTTGGATCTCGGCGCAATCAAGAAGGCCGCGGGCCGCTGATACAGCGCGCGTCTTTCACGGCTGTGGCGAGCTTTGGAAGCAGCGAGCCCCTGCTGCGTCCGTGAACACGATCGGCTTGGTCAAGGTACACCTCGTCGGGTGTTCGTCCGACAAATGCGTGGTGGGGCATTTGGACTTCACACGTCGTGGTGGGATCGAGCCGTGCTTAAACGCGCCACGATGAGATCCGGCACGAGCCGATTCAGGAAGGCTCGAAGCGGATATCCACCGGGCGCGCTCTGGGTGGCCGGACCGCTAGCCAACAGTCGCGTTTGCGCGGACTATCTGCGGGACCGCGCTGCCCGGGCGAATAAGCCGAAGGCGTTGAGCGCGCCAGTCACGGCTGAGCTCGGGACGAAGACCTGAAGCGACGGCCGTGCAGTTTTGTTGGCAGACAAAACTATCCCTTGCCCGAACAGAGTCCGGTTCCTTTTGATGCACGATGAACAAGTTTGGATCCTTCTGCGCAACTCTGAAGCAAAGTGACTCCTTCTGACGCGAAATGAACCAAAGCTTTCCATTCCGAGTTAGACCGAATCAGTTTTGAGCAAAAGAGCGCAAGGTAGAGCACTACGAATCACTTTGCGTCACTTCGTGACAGAAAACGCCACGGAGAGCCGCTGGGTGGCTCGCGCAACTTTTTGGGGGGCAAAACCGATAACAGGGGAGTGACCGCCAAGAGTGAAGACAAGCAACCCATCCAACCGGACCCGCGGGTCCATTACGCGTACCCGTACTTCCGAGTGCACCTCGAGGAGATCCGGGCTTGCATCGAATGCGGCTGCTCCGTCAGGAGTGTGTGGCAAGCGTACGCAACACGGGCTGCGCATCCCTTTCCCGGCTCCTACAGCTCGTTTCTTCGCTACTGCAACGCCCACGCACTCGGACGCCGCCGAGCGAAGGAAGGCACGCAACCAGACCTCCATCGCAGGGGTCAGGCGTTGCCAGCGCAGCGACCCAACGAGACCCCGTCGAAACGGGGACCGTTGACGGGTCCCAAGCCTTTGGCGAGTGGTTTCGGCCCGCTGAGGAAGACTTACCCGCCGCCACGCGACCGGCCGCCAGGGCTCACGCCAGAACAAATCGCCCGGATGATGGACCCTGACGGCGACCTGGAGCCCAATCGATGAGCGACTCTGTTGATCTGATCGTCACGACCAGAAGCGCCCTGCGGGAGATCATTCGTGATGCTCTTGCGGATGCGTTGCGTGGTCAGGAGAAGCCCGCACCGGAGCTCATGGGCGCCGATGCGCTCGGGAAGCGCATCGGTGTTCATGCAAGGACGGTCCGGAACTGGGTCCTTCACGGTTGCCCGCACGTGCGGGCGGGCCGTAAGCTCCGTTTTCGAGAGCCCGATGTGTTGCAGTGGCTCGAGGAGCGGGGGTCGTGAGCAGCAGGCGCAAGAAGAGTTGGCCTTCCGGCTTCTATTCGGACGGCCTCTCGTACAGGATGAAGACGGCGGATGGTCGCTTCGTTCGACTCGGATCCAACGAAGCCCGAGCGCTTCGCAAGTTCCATCAAGCGCGGCGCTTGGAAGATGCAGGAGGCTCCAGCGGTGCGGTTGCTAGCCCGCGCATGACACTCCGCGCCGTGGCCGAGCGATGGTTCGAAGCGCAGCAGGCCGATGGCATGCGCGATGTCGGTCGTGACATTGGGCGCTTCAGAAATCACATCGACCCCTTGATCGGGAGCCGGCGAATCGGTGACATCGAAGCGCGCGATCTCTTGCTCATGATCCGCGAGCTCAAGCGTCAGAAGAAAGCCGACGGATCACCGCGCCATGCCGACGGGTCGATCGTGAACATCCTCGGCGTGTGCTCGAGTGTCTTCGAGCTTGCGATCCTCGAAGGCGCGATCGAGCACAACCCCGTGAAGCACATCCCAAGCCGAAAACGCCCCAAAAAGCGGGGGAAGGGCGGTGTTCCCTACCGGCACCACGAGGCGGTCGCCTTGATGACCGATCCACGTATCCCTGCCGACCGGCGGGTCCTGCACACGCTGCAGGCGCTCACGGGCATGCGCATCGGCGAAGCATGCGGACGCCACTGGCGCGACTACGACCGGGGGACACCGGGGCTCGGCGCAATGCACGTCTGGAGTCAGTACGACGACCAGCCGCTCAAGACGGGGCGTGCTGTCCATGAGAAAGAGCGGTTCGTGCCGGTTCATCCGGCCCTCGCGAAGGCGCTTGCACACTGGCGCCTAAGTGGCTTCGCGCAGCTCTACGGCCGGCCTCCGAGTGACGACGACTTCATCGTCCCCGATCCATCCACCATGGGCGCGAGGACCCGCAGCAAAGCAGGCAAGGACCACCGCGGGGACGTCGAAGCGCTCGGCATCTACCAGCGCGGGAGGCTTACGCACGGCCTCCGGCGTTGGTTCATCTCTGCGTGTCGAAACGCCTCGGCGCGCAGGGAAGTGATCGAGCTCATGACGCACAACGCGAAAGGCGAAGTGATCGATGCGTACACCTCGTGGGAGTGGTCGACGCTGTGCGACGAAATCAGCAAGCTCGCGGTCGACTTACACTCAACCAAGCTCGCCGTTTTGCCACTGGCAAAACGAGAAACACCCGAAATAGTCCCTGTTTCAGAGCAGGTTTTTGCCAGTGATTTTGCCACCCGAGATCAAAGTAAAATGATTCCGAGTGCTTATCAGTGGAGGCGGTGGGAATCGAACCCACGTCCGGAAATGGTCCAGAATGACATCTACGTGCGTAGTTTGTGTTTTGAAATTCGCCTTGGCTTGCGCCCACAAACAGGCTCGCACCAACGCTAGTGGTTCTTCATTTCGTCAGTCGCGCCGAACCCGACTCGCGATGACTAGCCCGTTCAAATGACGCCTCCGCTAGAAGCACAGGCAAGCTTCTAACTTCGACGGCTCCGTTGGCTTTACTTAGGCCGCGAGAGCAACTGCGTTATCGTTGGCAGTTGTACGTCCCAAACGTATTTACGTCGTGCTTGGGCCGACGGACACGCAACCAAACCTTCAACATCCCCGTCGAAACCGGTCGCCCCCAAATTTTCAAAGACCTGCACACTATGAGGTCGCGCCGCCAGCAGCGCAACATCGGCCGAAAACCCCCGATTTGGTTGGGCTCCGTGGTCCGGGCTGATACGGTGCGGCGGTTTGTAGCGTCATGATGGGTTTCTCGTTCGGTGTTGCGGCGGCTCTGTGTTGGGCCGGGCTCGATGTGGTTCGCAAGGCGCTTGCCGGGAAGGCTTCGCCGACCGCGCTGGCGGTGTTTCTGTTGCTCGGGCAGTTGCCGTGTCTGGGGGCCTGGGCTGCGTACGATCAGACCTGGATCACCGACGTAGGGTACGGGCCTCCCGCCGTGGCCTCGATGACGATGAATGCGATTGCCAACGTGTTCTTCATGCGCTCGGTACAGCTGTCACCGTTGAGCCGGACGGTTCCGTTCCTCTCGCTCACGCCGGTGATCAGCGCGCTTGCCGCGATGCCGC
>CALJYC010000041.1 GCA_937984275.1 uncultured bacterium
GGTGTGTGCTCGAATGCGCGCAAGATCAAGCGCATCAGCTACGAGGAGATGCTCGAGCTCTCCTCACAAGGGGCCAAGGTCCTGCAGATACGTTCGGTGGAGCTTGCGATGAAGCACCGCATGCCGCTGCACGTGCGCTCGAGTTTCTCGAAAGAGGAGGGAACGATCGTGACCGACGAAGAACACCTGCTCGAAAAAGTCATCGTGGCCGGCGTGGCGGCCGACAAGAAAACCGCCAAGCTAACCGTGCGCGCGCTGCCGGATCATCCTGGCGTCGTCGCGAGCGTGTTCGAGCCACTCGCCGAAGCCAACATCTCGGTGGACATGATCATCCAGAACGTCTCGAAGGCGGGGCACACCGACCTGACCTTCACCGTGAGCCACGAGGATGCAGACCGCGCGGAGAGCATCGCGAAGAAGCTGGTCGCGAGCGTCGATGCGGAGGGCGTGGTGCGCGACGACGCGGTGGCCAAGGTTTCGATCGTGGGGGTTGGCATGCGCAACCACGCGGGCATCGCCGCGCGCATGTTCCGGCTT
Organism: uncultured bacterium; assembly: GCA_937984275.1. Lineage (GTDB taxonomy): Bacteria > Myxococcota_A > Polyangia > Polyangiales > Houyiibacteriaceae > SG8-38. The sequence continues at coordinate 538 of CALJYC010000041.1, forward strand.
CTCGCCGACGCCAGCATCAACATCGAAGCGATCAGCACGAGCGAGATCAAGACCTCGTGTCTAATCGAAGCTGCCCACGCCGACCGAGCGGTGGCCGTGCTGCACGACGGCTTCGATCTCGGCAAGCCCGGCAGCTAGGCTCGACGGAGCAACGTCCCGAGCGAGCGCCCGATAGTAGGCCGTGGAGACCGCACCACGAGCTTCATCGATTCGATCTGCCGCGTGCGTCGTGCTGGTGCTTGCGGGTAGCGCCATCATGTCGGGTCGGCCGCTACAGATTCGGCAACGGCCGTTAGTGAAGGTCGAAGCGAACACCCACCCGCGCACTCGCCGTCAAGATGAACGGGTCGAGCGGGCTCGCCGCGTTGGTGGCGACCCAGTAGCCGCGAACGTCCACGCCGACGAGCCAACGCTGGTTGATGAGGTAGTCCACGCCGAGTAGCACGTGCAGGGCGAAGTCCCCCCGTGTCCTCCGGTCACGCACGGTCAACAGGCCGTCGATTCCAAACCCGATCAACGGGACGAAACGGACGATGTCGAGCGCGTAGACCGTCTCGAGCCCAGCCATGCCGAGGTGCAGCCGCCGTTCGTCTGGGAAGATGTTGTAACTGAGGAGCCCCTGAATGCTCCACGCATCGCCGAAGCCGCCGCCCGCGATCAACCCCACGTCGACGCCGTTGCGGGGAAGGGTGTCAGTTCTCGGTATGCCCGCGTACCCAACCTCCAAGCCGAGGGTCGCTTGGTCCTCGTATGCCGAGGCCATCGACGGGACAGCCAGCAACAAGGCGAGGCTCCCAAAGATCCCGACGAGGCAACGCACAGCGAGCCCTCTAGCACGGGGGTCGCGCCCGATGCGAGGCTACGTTGACTGGGGAAGGGCCACGTGTATAGTGCCGACGCGATTTGCCGGGTTTTCCCGGTCTTTTGGAGGAAGCCTTGGCCAACGACTCTGCCGAAAACGAAAAGCAGGCGCCGCTCACCGCGGGCCAACGACTCGCCGCGCAACAGGCCGCCAAGTCGGCTCGCAAGGCCGCCGAACGGGGCCGCGACGCCGATCTCGTCGAGGAGAAGGCGATCGCCCAAGCCGTCGTGGCAAAAGACTGGCTCCAGGACAATCTGAAGCCGCTTGGACTCATGGCCGGCGGGGTGCTTCTCGTGGCAGCGATCGGGATAGGATGGTCGACCTTTACCCGCAGCCAGGACGCCGCGGCGGGCGCCGAGCTCGCGGCCGTTCTCGAGGGCGACACGGACGACCCGGCGACACTTGCGAACACATACGCCGGGGTCGCCGCCGCGCATGCGAAGACCCCTGCGGCCGCCTGGGCGCGAATCGGCGAGGGCAGGGCGCTCTACGCGCAGGGCCAGTGGGAACAGTCCCGAGCAGCCTACCAAGCCGCGCTCGACGGCAGCGACGAGGAGGCGGTCCGGTGGGCCGCACTCGAAGGAATCGCGTACTCGCTCGAGGCGGAGAAGTCGTACGACCAGGCGATCGAGCAGCTCGAGGCGCTGCGTGAGCTCGACAGGAACATCGCGCCGATCGCCGGATACCATCAAGGACGGATCCTGGTCGCGGAGGGCAAGCTCGACGAAGCGAAGGCTCGGTTCGACGGCGTCTTGAACGACCTCAGGCAAGCCGATGCTCCCGTGCTCCCATACACGCAGGAGCAGACCGAGGCGCGCCTTGCGCTGATCGATCCGACTCTCGCGCCCGCGGACGGTGTCGACCCGCGCACGGCCCAGGAGCTCATTCGACAGATGAACGAGATGCTCCAACGGCAGCCCCCACAAGAGTAAGCCTGCAATCGATGCGCATCCGCTTTGCCGCCGCCTTGGCCGTCGCTTCCTCGCTGCTTGTGATTCCAGGCTGCGGAGCCGCCGGCACGCCGGCAACCAACGCCGACAACTTCGGCTGGGTAGAGCAGGACGATGCATACGCTCGGCCAGGTGAGGGCGGCTTCAATGTCCGCTGGTCGAAGCAACTGACCGACCGTTGGGAAGCTCGTTACCTGCCGGTCGAGCTGAGCTCGGCGGAGTTCGATAGGAAGCGCGAGCGCGTCTACATCGGCACGAGCGAAGGGAACCTGTTCGCCTTTGCCCTGAATGGCCGGAGGTTGTTCTTCTACGACGCTGGCGCACAGATCGAGTCGAAGCCCGGTGTCGATGCGCGCACGGGCGAAGTGTATTTGCCAACTGTCGACGGTCACGTGCATGCAGTCACCGTCGAGGGCGAGCTCAAGTGGAAGACCAAGCTCATCGGCACGATACGCACCCAACCGGTAATCGCTGCTGACGCGGTGTACGTCGTGGGCGAAAACGATCACATCACGGCGCTCGCCCGAGACGACGGGCGTATCTTGTGGACCTACGACAAAGAGCCCGTCGAGGAGATCACCATCGCCGGTCATGCCGGGTTGCTGCTGGAGGACGGGCGGCTCTACGCGGGATTCACCGACGGCGCGGTCGCCGCGATCAACCCCTCCGATGGACGGCTGTTCTGGGAAGTCGAAACTTCAGTCGATATCGAGCTTCGCCCGGGCAACGTCCCGCAATTCCTCGATGTCGACACGACCCCCGTGCTGCTTCGGGGCATGCTCTACGTGGCCTCGTTTACCGCCGGCCTCTACGCGCTGAACGCGGGTAGCGGAACCGTCGAATGGAGAGACCCTGCGTTTGAGGGCGTGACCGGCATCGCGGCCGCCGGGCGAATGCTCGTCATCTCCTCGGCCCGCCGGGGCGTGTCGCTCCTCGACCTTCGGACGCGCGAGGTCCAGTGGGAGAAGGCCCCCGAGCGCGGCGCCCCCACGCCTCCGATCGTGACCGAGAAGGGCACTGTGATTTACGGCGAGACCCAAGGTTCGCTCCTGGCGCTCTCGCTCTCCGACGGACGCGAAATTGCGCGCGCGGAGGGCGGGGCCGGATTCTCAGCCACCGCGTCAGCCAGCGGCAGCTTCGGCGGCGCAATCTCAAATGGCGGCCGCTTCCTCTGCCTACGCCTCAACTGAGTCCGTAGAGTCGACGCTGCGCGCCGATGATTGGCGCCACGAGGAATGTCGCGTCCGGCTATCGCCGCGAGCGCTGGCTCGCGATCTCCCGGTATCGGGCGTGGAGCGGGTGCTTGGTGATGGCGTGGGCGAAGGCAGCGTTGCACCTGGCCCCGTTTCGCTCGTTGTTCATGCAGTCGAGCAGATGCCCGATCGCCAGCTCCGGATCTGTCATTTGGTAGGTGCTGTAGAGCAGGAGGTGGCACTCCTCAGCGTCTGACTCGTGCTGGCGAACGCAATCCTTTGCGAGCTCGATCGCGGCGTCGCCGCGACCTGTCTCGACGAGAGAATAGAGAAGGTGGTGGGTGTACCGAGGCGTATTTGGGGCGAGTTGGTGCGCGATCGTCAGGGGCGCGATCGACTCATCGTTCCGACCTTGCTTTCGATAAGCGATGCCGAGCCAACCGTAGGCATGCGGACCTTTGGGGTTCTTGGTGATGGTCGCGCCGTAGAGCGTCTCGACGTCGTGGAAATCCTTCGCCCAGCCGCGCAAGTTCACGCCGAGCACCCCTAGATAGACGACGGCCACGACCGCGACGGCAGCCCTCCATCTCGGGAAGCGCGTCCAGGCCGCGCGCGTCCCCGAAGCGAGGGCCGCAGCGAGGCCGACCGACGGCAGGTAGAGATAGCGACCAAACCCGGGCCAAAGCATGCCGGCAATCAGCGCGGCCGGCGCAAGGCAGAGCCCAAACCAGCAGAGCCCCCATGAAACGATCGGCGCATTTCGGCGGAGCCGCCACAGGGCGCCAAGCGTCATGATCAACAGGATCGCAAGCAGCGTGAGCTCGGTCGCGCCCAGCGATCCAATCTCGTCGCTCAGGAATCGAAGGTACAGCCTCCGCGGCCACAACGCGCCCAGGAGACCCTCGAGCTCCACTGGCGCCAAATGGCGCAGCGCCGTGGCGATGTGACCGCTTCCGCCGCTCGCACGTACGCCGCCCAAGACCGCGACCCGCAACGTCAGATAGAGACCGGAGGCCGCCAGGATAGGGCTCGTGTTGATGATGCGTTCTTGAAGCGGAACAGAAGCGTCGGATCGCGGCCACAACCAAAGCGCTGGAACCACCATCAGCAACGTCTCCTTGCTGAGGAGGCCCGCGAGGAACAGCAGACCTGCAAGCACGTGCAGTCCTGCGCCCTTGGGCGGGGTCTCCGCCATGAGGGCGCGACGCCACACGAGGATCGATGCAAGCCCGTACGCCGTGCAGAACAGGTCCGATCTTCCGTTGATCCAGATCTGCGCAGTGTTCGGATGCGGAGACAGGGCAAACCAGGCCGCGCCCACGAGGGCGAACATCCAAGCCTCGCGGCCGACCAGCCGCTGGACCACGAGGAACACGAGCGCCACGCACAGCAGGTGCATCAGCAGATTGGTCAGGTGGTATGCGAAAGGATCGCGGCCCGAGATCGCGCTGTCCCAGAAGAAGCTAATCAGCGTCATCGGCCGATAGGTGTCGAACGCCTTTGGACCGCCGTCTGCAGATGACACGTACATCGCGGGGCGGCGAAACACCTCGAAGAGGTTGACCACATCGTGAACCACTTCGCCGTCCTCGATGACGTCGGTGTCGTCGTAGACGAATCCGTTGTCAAAGACCGGAAGAAGGGTCGCCACGACAACGATGAGGACACCGGCAAGCGCTCCCACCCGGTGCCAAGCGTTATCCATGGTCAATATACCGCTTCCCGTGTCGTGTTCCGCCGTGCCCCGGTTGCCCCGTGCTAGTCGTCGCCTGCAATCAGTGGGTACACCACGCCAGCAAGGGCGCCTCCTATGATCGGGGCGACCCAGAAGAGCCAAAGCTGCTGAAGCGCCCAGGCGTCCGCAAAGAGGGCCGTACCCGTGCTGCGCGCGGGGTTCACTGAGAGGTTATCGACCGGGATCCCGATCAAATGGATCAACGTCAGTCCGAGTCCAATCGCCACGGGGGCAAGGGCGGCCGGCGCGCGCTTGTCGGTCGCGCCGAGAATGATGAAGAGGAACGCGAACGTCAGGACGATCTCCGCCGTGAGGGCGGCGACCATCGAATACCCGCCGGGCGAGTGCTCCCCGAAACCGTTCGAGGCGAAGCCACCGGCTTGGAAGCCATCCTGACCGGAGGCGATGAAATAGAGGACGGCCGCGCCCGCGATCCCGCCAAGCACCTGGGCGATGATGTAGGGAACCAGCTCGGACGCAGGGAAGCGTTTCCCAACTAGGAGGCCGACCGACACGGCGGGGTTGAGGTGACAGCCTGAGATGTGCCCGATCGCGTACGCCATCGTCAGGACCGTAAGACCAAACGCGAGTGCGACTCCGAGAAACCCGATCCCGAGCTCGGGAAACGCAGCGGCCAACACGGCGCTCCCACAACCACCAAACACGAGCCAGAACGTTCCAACAAACTCCGCAGCAACCTTGTTCCCGAGCGCCATACTTCCTCCTTGGCCCGATGCTCCGGGCCGGGGCGGATCATCTCATCGCCTGTGGGATCCTGTAAACGAAACTCCAAATTGCGCAGAACAGCTTATAGGCAGACCTTCGGTTCGCCTAAGTGCTTTCGGCCCGTCCCGGGTTGGCGTCCGCCCACCGTCCGCCAGCGCCAACCTGGGTGAGGTCGCCCTGAACTGGGGCCTTTGCTTTGCGGATGGGCCCCGCGTAAAGACTTTCGGGGAGTAGGACAGGAGTGGTTCAGAAGGATTCCGCAAAGCCAACGTCACACGCAGTCGCGACGTGGCTCTTGTTCCTCTACCTGATGGTGTTTGCGATGGTGATCGTCGGTGGCGCCACGCGGCTAACCGGCTCCGGTCTATCCATGGTCCAATGGCATCCTCTGATGGGCGCTCTGCCACCCTCGAGCGAGTCCGACTGGATAGAGATCTTTCAGAAATATCAAGCGTCGCCCCAGTACAAGCTCGTCAATCATTGGATGTTGCTGTCCGATTTCAAACGCATCTTCCTCTGGGAGTATGCGCATCGACTTCTGGGTCGTTTGATCGGCGTCGTCTTCCTCGTCCCGTGGTTGTTTTTCTTAGCTCGGCGCAGTCTTGACCGGCCGTTGGCTTGGAAAACGCTCGTTGCCTTTCTCTTAGGCGGCGCTCAGGGGTTGCTTGGCTGGTTCATGGTGAAGAGTGGCCTCGTGGACAACCCCGAGGTCAGTCACTATCGCTTGGCGGCCCATCTCGCCCTTGCTCTCGTTGTGGGTCATTATCTCCTTTGGCTATACCTCGACGTGCGAAGGCCATCGGTGAGGCCTTCACCAAGTCGAGCAACGAGCATATCGAGCGCGCCAACCTGGTCATTCATCGCCTTGCTCGCGCTTCAAATCGTCTTCGGGGCATTGATGGCAGGCAAGCATGCGGGGCTCGTTGCGGCGACCTTTCCCAAGATGAACGGGGAGTGGATTCCGTCGACGCTCTTCGTCATCGAGCCGTGGTGGCGTGACCTCGTGGAAAACCCGATGAGCATTCACTTCTCGCATCGTCTGTTCGGCGCCACCGCCTTATTGAGCGCGGTGGGGTTGGCGTGGTGGGTGCAACGCCGCGCCCGCCCGCGTGTAGAACGGCGTTTGGCTTGGCTGCTTGCAGGCTTGACGCTGGTGCAGTTTGCTTTGGGCGCGCTGGTCGTGATCTGGTCCGTTCCGCTGCACGCGGCGATCGCGCATCAAGCCTGCGCCTTCATCATCCTCTCCGTAGCCATCACGCTTGCACATTCGCAGCGCGCCTTCGCGTACGGACCGGGCGGATAGGTGGGGAAACAGAACGGGACCCGTACATTCAGCGTCCCAATTTCGCAGAACGTATATTATGTAAACTTTTCTCAGACCCGCGCTCTACGGGGAGTCCTGAGGGGCGAATACGAATGGGAACGTGAATCGGAGGCTTTTGCCAGTTCGGCGGCGGGGAAAGCGAATCGCGCTCACGACGCGGGCTACGCAGCGCTCCACCTTGTCGTTGCCGGTGGTGTTCTCGAGGACCTGCACGCCTTTGACATACCCGGTGCGCACGACAGCGAAGCGCAACGAGACTTTGCCGGCGAGCTCGGGCTCGTAGCGAAGCGCGGACTCGTAGCAGCGGTTGATCTTCGGGAGGTCCTTGCTGATCTTCTGGCGCACCACGAACGCGTCGATGTGGCCGTAGGAGCCCGCGTAGCTCGGGCTCGTCACGCTCAGCACGGCGAGCGCAGCGGCGAGCGACACGACGATCGAATTTCGGCCCACCGAAGCCATCCTCTGCAGATACGCCCGGACCTGGTCCGCCCGCAAAAAAACAGCGATTCTCGTCGCCGACCTGCGGAATCCGTGGGGATTCGCAAGACCGTGATACAAGTTCCCCATGTCCCCCAAGGCGTCTGAGATGTCCTGCCTTCAGCGCGCGCGCAAGCGGCTTCGGCGTCAGGCCAATGCAGTCATCGGCGAAGGATTCTTCGGCGGTCTCTCGCGCCTCGGACGCCTACATCCGCTCTCGAACCCGGCCAAGCATGGTGTACGGGTGATCAGGGACGTCGAGTACCTTCGTACCGGCAACCCGCGCCACAGGCTCGATATCTACCGGCCCGCCAGCCGTGACGGCAAGCTCCCCATCGTCATCTACATGCACGGCGGCGGCTTCAATCTTTTATCGAAGAACACCCACTGGCTCATGGGTCTGGCATTTGCCCGCGCCGGTTACCTGGTGTTCAACGTCGACTACCGGCTCGCACCTCAGAACCCGTTTCCAGCCGCGGTGTCCGACGTCTGCGCCGCACTCGAATGGGTATCGGAGAACGCCGAAGCCCATGGTGGCGACTTGGGCCGCTTGGTGTTCGCCGGAGAGTCAGCCGGAGGAAACCTCGCCACCGCGCTCGCGATTTGTTGCTGCTACAGGCGCCCCGAACCATTCGCGCAACGGGCCTTTGCAACGGGCCTGGTGCCGACCGCGGTCGCCCCCGCGTGCGCCCCGCTTCAGGTGACCAACCCGGAACGCTTGAGCCGCAAGCGAAAGCTCCCCCGGTGGGTCAACGAGATCCTCGAAGGCATGAACGAGTCGTACATCGGGAGCCTGCACGTCCCCGCCCCCGGCGAGCTCGACCTTGCAGACCCGCTTCACGTCTTCGAGCGCCGCGAACATCCGGACCGCGCCCTGCCCGTGTTCTTCGTGCCGATCGGGACCCGCGACCCGTTGCTCGACGACACACGCCGTCTCGACCGCGCGCTCAAAGCGATGGGAGTCGAATGCGAGGCGCGCTACTACGAAGGGGAGCTACACGCGTTTCACGCTTTGGTGTGGCGGCGCCAAGCCCGGCGATGCTGGCGTGAGCAACTCGCGTTCTTGGCGCGCGCGCTCCAACACCCACGCGAACCACGCCACGAATTCGTCGCGCAGGCGTAGTCGCGTACGGGCGAGCAGTGTTCAACGGCGGTCGGATCCGCCGAGGAGCACCTTCATCAGTGGGCTCCCGTCGACTTTGGCGTCCTTGATCAGGGCATCGAGCAACTGTTTGCCGAGGCGCGCGAGGTCGAGGAGCTCACGGATGCGCTCCTCTTGGAACTGCGCCCGCGCCCGTTGCCCCGGCTCCTTGGCCTTGTCGTTCAAGAACCGAATCGCGTCTTCCATGATGTCGATCGCATCGAGGACCTCTACCCGTTCGCGCTCGTTGAACACGCGGGAGATCATCTTCCAGAAATTTCCTTCCGCCGCGTAGTGATCCCGGCGCTCACCCTGAAGCCAGACCTTCTTGACGACGCCCCAGCGAGTCAGCTCGTTGAGTGTCATTGAGACCGCGCCGCTACTGAGCTGCAATCGCTCTTGGATTTCCGGCGCGCTCAGCGGCTGGTCCGACAGATACAGGATCGCCCACAGGCGCCCCATGTTCCGCTTGAACCCCCAGAACTCAATCAGGCGGCCAATCGAATCGCTGACCAGGACCTCGCTTTGCCAGAGCTCCTCTTCGTCGCTCGCCACGGTAGCGCCCTACTCCGAACCCCAACGCTTGACCAGCCGCCGAGTCGCATCAAAGCTGCGGCGCATGGAACGACCTACGTTCGAGGCCATGCTCGAAGCAGCAGCTGGCGTGGAGCGCGACGGCAGCGAGTACACCGTCGCGGAGGACTACAGCTTGTCGGTGTACATCGGCAAACCAGGCCAGGCGATGGAGGTGTCCGAGATCGCGACGCTGAGGCTCGACGCGGCCTTTTGCGAGGCCACCTCGCGGGAGCACGGCACGGTCTATTACGTGGAGTACAGCAGCCTACACGGGCTTTGCGTTCGGCCTCCGAGTGGCGGTGGCGGACGCCGCACCGGCTTTAGCTAGGCGATAGTGCGGGGGTGGTGTGGGGCGGGACAAACCGCCGGGCTGCAGGCCCGACCAGGCCTGTAAGTCTCGTGGCCGCCTGGGGGTTTTGACGTAGGATGTAGGTGGGGGTTTACGGATCGTGTCCGCACGTATTCTTGTCTGTGACGACGAAGCCAGTCTGCGCGAGATGTTGCAGATCTTGTTGCGGCGCGAGGGCTATCGCGTCGACCTCGTGGACGGCGTCCACGCTGCGCGCGACCAGCTCGGCAGCGCTGACCCTTACGACGTGGTCATCACCGACCTGGTGATGCCGGATGGCACAGGCATGGAGGTGCTCGACGCCGTTCGGGCTCGTTCGTCCGACACGCAGATCTTGATGGTCACGGCGTACGCGACCACTGAGCAGGCAGTCGAGGCCATGCGCAAAGGCGCGTACGACTATGTTCAGAAGCCGTTCAAGAACCACGAGCTGCTGGCGACCCTCGAGAAGGCCCTCGAAAAGCGGGCCATCGTCGCGGAGAATCAGACGCTCCGCGCGGAGGTCAAGGCACGCTGGAGTGAAGGTCAGCTCATCGGCAAGAGCCCGGCGATGGACCGGCTTCGCGACCTGATCAAGCGCGTCGCCAACGCGACGACGAGTGTTCTGATCACGGGCGAAAGCGGCACCGGCAAAGAGATGGTCGCTCGCGCCCTCCACTTCCAAAGCCCCCGCGCAGAGGAGCCGTTCGTTGTGCTCAACTGCGGGGCAATCCCGGAGAACCTGATCGAGAGCGAGCTCTTCGGCCATGTGAAAGGCGCGTTCACCGGTGCCACTGCTGCAAAGGAAGGCCTCTTT
>CALJYC010000042.1 GCA_937984275.1 uncultured bacterium
GCAGCGCTGGCGGCCGGAGCGGTCAAACCCAATCAGTCGATCAACTGCGAGAACGGGGTTACGCGCATGGGTGGGCGGCTCCTTCACGACGCGCATCCCTACGAGTGGCTCACTCCCACCCAGATCCTCGCCTACTCCAGCCACATCGGCACTGCGAAGATCGCGCAAGACCTCGGGAAGAAAGATCTTTACCGGGGGTTTCGCCGTTTCGGGTTTGGTGAGCCGACGGGCCTCGGCGTGCCGGGTGAAACGGCCGGCATCCTTCGTCACTACCGGCGGTGGTACGAGATCGATACCGCAGCCGTCTCTTTTGGTCAGGGCATGAGCGTGACCAACGTCCAGCTGGCGACCGCGATGAGCGCCATCGCCAATGGTGGCCAGTTGATGCAACCGATGCTGGTGCGCCGTATGTCGGATGGCCACGGCGCGACCATCGAGGAGAACAAGCCACGAGTCCGGCGCCAAGTGGTTCCGCGACGCGTGGCCAAGCTGGTGGGACAGATGCTCACCGCGGTGACCGAGCCGGGCGGTACGGCGATCGAGGCGGCGGTTGACGGATATATCGTCGCTGGCAAGACCGGCACAGCGCAGAAAGCCGACTACGTCCATGGTGGCTACGCCAAGGACAAATGGCTGGCGTCCTTTATCGGGTTCGCGCCCGCGGACCGGCCTTCGGTGGTGATTTCCGTCGTCATCGATGAGCCAGTGATCGCGCACTATGGTGGGACGGTGGCGGGCCCCGTCTTCCGACGAATCGCCGAAGTTACGCTGCGGCACATGGGGATCGCGCCCGAAGGCAGGCAAGCAGTTCTAGCCAAGAAGAAGGAACAACAAATCGCAGTGGCCGAAGAGGAGCCCGCTGCTGAGGAGGAAGCCGTCGAAAAGGGCGAGAGCGCCGTGCCGAACGTTCGCTCGCTCCCGTTGCGGCAGGCCGTCATCGCCCTCCATGCCGAATCGTTGGTGGCGGAGGTCCAGGGCTCGGGAGTCGTGGTCGCGCAAGACCCTGCGCCGGGCAAAGCGGTTTCTCATGGGTCGGTGGTTCGACTCCAGCTCGAGCGGCGTTTTAAACCCGATGCTGCGGCCTCGGAAGCGCGCCAAAGAACGCTAACAGCGGCGGTGTCCCGGAGGCCGCATGCCCCCTGAATGGACCCAAGGCATGACGCTCGAGCAACTCCAGAGCAGCGGTGTCGGGGGCCGCATCACGGGTTTGGCGACTCAGGTCGTGAATGGCGTGCAGCACGACTCTCGTCAGGTGACGGTCGGAGACTTGTTCGTTGCAGTGCCGGGAGAGACCCACGATGGGGTGAGCTTCGTTGGCGATGCCTTGGCGCGAGGGGCCGTCGCTGTGATGGCCGAGCAGCATCTGGCTTACGACGTTCCACAGATCACCGTGCCCGACGCGCGCACCGGTCTCGGGCTTGCGGCGGAGCTGGTCTACGGAGCGCCGACCAGCGCTCTGCACACCGTCGGGATCACCGGCACCAATGGCAAGACGACGACGGCGTACCTGTTGAAGCAGGCGATCGAAGGCGTATCCGCCAAGCCCGCGCTCGTCGGGACGACCGGACTCGTGGCCGCCGGCGCCGAGCACCCGTCGCTGCACACCACGCCGGAAGGTGACGATATCTCACGCTTCGCGCGGCAAGCGCTCGACGATGGGGCGACGCATCTGGTGCTCGAGGTGTCGAGCCATGGCCTCTCGATGCATCGGGCCGACGCTCTCGATTTCGAGGTCGCAGCGTTCACAAACCTCTCTCGAGACCATCTGGATTTCCACCACAACATGGAACTCTACGGCGAAGCCAAGGCGCGTCTGTTCACGCAGCTTGCACCCAAACGCGCTGTCATTCACGTCGATGATCCGTTCGGCGCCGAGCTCGCAGCCCGTGTATCCGTTCCCGTCATTCGCTGCTCGCGCCGCCCGGGAAGCGACGCCGAGATCGCAGCGACCGAGTGGTCCGTCACGCGCGCCGGAATCCATGCCGAGGTCCAAACGCCGGCAGGGGCGGTCCTGCTCCGCAGCCCCATGCTCGGCGAGCACAACCTCGAGAACCTCCTCGTCGCGCTCGGTTGTGCGCACGCGCTTGGTCTGGATTTGAACGCCGTCGCAAAGGCTTGGGAGTCTGCGGAGGGAAGCCCTGGGCGCCTCGAACGGATTGCACACCCCCACGATGTCACGGTGCTCGTGGACTACGCACACACGCACGACGCGTTGCGACGGGTCCTCGCAACGATGCGCGACGTGACGCCGAACCGGTTGATCGTGGTGTTTGGCGCGGGGGGTGACCGCGACAAGGGGAAGCGTCCGCAGATGGGTCGCGTGGGCGTGCAGAGCGCCGACCTGTGCGTGCTAACGAGCGACAACCCGCGAAGCGAAGATCCTCAGCGCATCCTCGACGAAGTTGAAGCGGGCGCCAAGCAAGCAGGTGGCACGCGCATCGAACCCGGAGATCTCGCCGGCGCGACCCACGGTTACTGCACGCTGATCGACCGCAAAGAGGCGATTGAAACCGCCATCCGAGCTGCCCGCACCGGGGATACGGTTCTCTTGGCCGGTAAGGGCCACGAGACGTACCAGATCACCGGGACCGAGCGAACGCATTTCGACGACCGCGAAGAGGCCCGTGCGGCGATCGCGAGTGTGGTGGGAGGCGCATGATGGCGACCCCGATTCCCGTCAACCAAGCGCAGTTCCGTCGAGACGACGTCACCTCGGTGACGCGGGGAACGACCGCCGGGCCAACGTGGGAAAGCGTTCGCGGCGTCGTGACGGATTCCCGAGCGGTCGAGCCGGGCAATCTGTTCGTGGCGCTACGCGGCGAGCGGTTCGACGCGCATGAATTCGCGCTACAGGCGGCGGATGCGGGCGCGGCGGCGGTCATCGTGGAGCGCGGGACCTCGCTTCCTGAGCACGTAAGCGCGGTGATGGTCGACGATACGTTGGTCGCGCTCGGCGACCTTGCCAGGACTCACCGCGGCGCCTGGAATGGAAGGGTCGTTGGAATCACCGGCTCCGTCGGCAAGACGACCACGAAAGACCTCGCGGCCGCGGCATTGCAATCGGCGGGTCACCGAGTGCTCAAGACTGCCGGCAATCTCAACAATCGGGTCGGCGTTCCGATGACGCTCTTCCAACTCGACGCGACTGTCGATACGGCGGTGATCGAGATGGGAACCAGCGAGCCCGGGGAGATCACGCGCTTGGCCGAGATCGCGGCTCCCGACGTGGGACTCGTCACGCGGGCGAGCCTGGCTCACACCGAGGGGCTCGGTTCGGTCGAAGCAGTGGCCGATGAGAAAGTGTCGCTCTTGCACGCCATCGCGCAGGACGGCGTGGCGATTGCTTACGGCGATGATCCGCCGCTGAAGAGGCGCGCGTCGGTGGTGCGCGCCAAGCGCAAGCTCTTCTATGGCCGCAGTGCGGGCAACGACGTTCGCGTCATCGATTGGGCAGTCGATGCAGATGGCACCCAGGCTCTGTTCCAAGTTCGCGGTCAGGAAGTCGAGATCGCTATGCGTTTGCTGGGGGAGGGGGCGGTTCTAAACGCCGCGGGTGCTCTCGCGATCGCGTTCGGGTTGGAATCATCGATCGAGGATGCTGCTCGCGGAATCGCAGCGGTCTCACCTTCGCTCGGCCGCATGCGGCCCCTCAGGGGGAGCGGCGACCGCCTCGTCATCGACGATACATACAACGCCAACCCCGCATCCCTCGAGGTCGCGCTAAACGCGGCGCGTGGCATCGCCGAAAAGCGTGCAGCGCCGTTGGTCGCAGTTCTCGGCGATATGAAAGAGCTTGGAGCCCACAGCGAGGAGGCGCACCGCAAGGTTGGTAAGCTCGTCTCCGACGCCGATGTGTTTCTGCTCGTGGGTTGTGGCGAGGGCATGCACGAGGCCGTCGTGACGGCGAACGCTCGCGGTACCGACACGCTTTGGTTCGAGGATGCAAGCGAATGCGGGGAGCTTTCTGCCCGGCTTCCCTTGAACGCCGTCATTTTGGTGAAGGGATCTCGGTCGACGGAGATGGAACGCGTGATCGCACCGCTCCTCGAGGGAGAGCAACGATGATCTACTACTTGCTCTATCCGCTACACACGCACGAGTCGTTGTCGTTTCTCAACGTCCTTCGGTATGTGCCGTTCCGTTTCCTCATGGCGACGATGACGTCGCTCTTGCTGAGCTTCGGGCTCTATCCCTGGTTCATACGCCGCTTGCAGCGGAAGCAGATTGGACAAGTCATTCGCGCGGAAGGTCCGGATACGCACCTCGCGAAGGCTGGCACGCCGACGATGGGTGGTGCCCTCATGTTGCTGGCCCTCGTCCTCTCCACTGTGCTGTGGGCTGACCCCTCGAACTCGATGGTGTGGGTCGTGACGTTGATCACGGTAGCGTATGGCGTCGTCGGCTACATCGACGACACCTCCAAGATCCGGACGCGTTCGACCGGCGGCCTTTCGGGCCGCTACAAGCTCCTCCTGCAGTTCAGTACCGCGATCCTCGTGTGCAGCTGGCTCTATTACGGCGAGGCCGGCCTTCCGAGTGATTGGCTCGAGATCCGTCACCGGCTGGCGGCCCCATTCTTCGCGTTCTCGAAATATCCGGTCGAGCTGCCACCGTGGCTGTACGTCATTTTCTCCTCGTTCGTCATCGTCGGCACATCGAACGCCGTCAATCTGACGGACGGCCTAGACGGCTTGGCGATTGGCCCCGTCATGATTTCCGCGGGGACGTACGCCATCCTCGCGTATCTCGCGGGCCTGACGTTGTTCGGTAACGTGGTCGCGGGGTACCTCGACATCCCGCACATCGAGAGTGCGGGCGAGCTCAGCATCTTCGCCGCGTCGGTGGTCGGCGTCGGGTTCGGCTTCCTTTGGTACAACACGTATCCCGCCCAGGTCTTCATGGGCGACGTCGGCTCGCTCGCTCTCGGTGGCGGCCTCGGCGCGCTGGCGGTCCTGACCAAGAACGAGCTCCTTTCGGTGATTCTCGGTGGCATCTTCGTCGTCGAGGCGGTGAGCGTCATTCTGCAGGTCGGCTACTTCCGCCTCACGGGCAGGCGCATCTTCCTCATGGCGCCGATTCACCACCATTTCGAGAAGAAGGGCTGGCCCGAGCCCCGGGTCATCGTTCGCTTCTGGATCATCGCGATCATGTTGGCCGTGTTCAGCCTAGCGACGTTGAAGTTGAGGTGACCGTGGAGCTGTCTCGGAAAAACACCATGGTGGTCGGGCTCGGGGAAAGCGGGCTGGCGGTCGTGCGCTTTCTGACCGAACGCGGCGCGCGCGTCCTGGTCAACGATCAGCGCGACCGGGAAGCGCTCGGCGCAGCGGCAACGCAAGCCGAGGCGCTCGGGGCCGAGCTCGTGCTCGGAGGCCATCCCGACACCGCGTTCCAAGACTTGGACCTCATCGTGGTGTCGCCCGGGGTGCCTCCGCTCACGCAGCTCGATCAAGCCGAGCAGGGTGGCGTGCCCGTGGTGAGCGAAGTGGAGCTCGCTGCGCGCTTCATCGAGGCGCCGATCGTCGCGATCACCGGAACCAATGGCAAGAGCACGGTCACGAGTCTGATCGGCGAGATGAGCCGCCGCCTGGGCCGTCCTGTATTCATTGGAGGCAACTTGGGCCGCCCGATGATCGAAGCCGCGGGCACCGACGCGGGGGCGAAGGGCGGTCTGGTCATCGTCGAGCTATCGAGCTTCCAACTGGAACGAGTATCGCGGATGAAGGCACACATCGCGGTCTTGCTCAACATCAGCCCAGATCATCTCGACCGCTACCCTTCGTTCGAGGCGTATGCAGCCGCCAAAGCCCGAATCTTCGAGCGGCAAGACGCCGAGGACTTCGCGGTTCTCCCAGCCGACGCCCCCGATCTTCGCGAGCTCATCGACGACGATGGTACCGTAGTCCTGTTCGACGGCCGGACTGGTGAGGTTCGCGTGGTCGATGGCGTGCTCACCGATGCGCAAACCTCCCTTCGTGTTCCGGTCGGAGAGCTGAGGATTCGTGGCTCTCACAATGTGTCGAACGCATGCGCGGCTGTGCTGGTAGCGCGCCTGCTAGGCGTCCGCGACGACGACATCGCGTCGGTTCTCCGCGAGTTCAAGGGCCTAGCCCACCGCACGCAGTACGTCCGCTCGGTCGACGGCGTCGAATACATCGACGATTCCAAGGCGACCAACGTCGGCGCTGCGGTCGCGTCCATCGATGGCCTCGGGGGATCGAAGGGTAAGATCGTCCTGATCGCGGGCGGCGTCGACAAGGGCGGCAGCTATCAGCCGCTTCGGCAGCGCATGTCCGAGGAGGGTCGGGCCGTGGTGGTACTCGGAGAAGCAGCGCCGCTGTTGGAGCGCACGTTCGCAGGATCGCCGGTCGAGATCCGGCGCGCGACCTCGATGGGTGACGCGGTCACGCACGCTGCCGCGCTCGCTCGCCCTGGAGACACCGTGTTGCTGGCACCCGCTTGCTCGAGCTTCGACATGTTCCGCTCGTACGCCGAGCGAGGCGACCACTTCCAACGAGCCGTCGAAACCCTGGGAGGGCACCCATGACACGCGCTTCGAAACCCGCACCCCCGATGGAGCCGGGCCCGCCCGACGTGACACTTGCGGCCACGCTCGTCGGATTGATCGCGTTCGGCGTGGTGATGGT
>CALJYC010000043.1 GCA_937984275.1 uncultured bacterium
GGTCGAGGCGCTCACCACGGGGCGCGGCGCATCGCTTCAGATCGTCGAACCAGTGGAGATCCGCCGCTACGACGCAGACACGCCGCCCGACGCCAAGGTGATCATCGCAACGATTCCGGATCGACTGTGCCGCTTCCTGACGGTGGGCGACGTCGATGGCGACGGCAAGAAAGAGATGGTCGCCGCCTCGTTTAGCAAGGGCCTGTGGCTACTACGCCCCGGCAAGAACCCGAAGTCCGAGTGGGGAGTCGAAAGCATCGACCGGGACTCGGGTGGCTTCGAGCACGCGGCGCTGCTGACGGACCTCGACGGAGATGGAACCGACGAGCTCTACGTCGCGGCCGACGTGCAAGGGGAGCTACGCCGCTATGTGTGGCTCCGCGGGCGGGCAAAGCGCGAGGTGATTCTGAAGCGAGACATCCCGATGTCGCGCATGACGTGGAACATCATGCCCGTCGCCGCGTCAGCCATCAGCGACTAGCGCGGGCCTCCATACGATCGGAGGGGCACGGCGGGCCGTCAGGTTTCGCACAGCCTCGGGATCAGCTCCGCAAAGTTGCAAGGGCGGTACCGAATATCCAGCTGGTACCTGAGAATCCCATCCCACGCATCCCTGCACGCGCCTGTCGACCCGGGCAGCGCGAATAGATACGTCCCGCGTGCGACGCCGGCGCATGCACGCGACTGAATTGTCGAGGTGCCGATGTGCTCATAGCTCAGGGTACGGAAGAGCTCGCCAAAACCGGGAATCGGCTTCTCCCACACCGCCTCGAGCGCTTCCGGTGTGACATCACGACCGGTGACGCCGGTGCCGCCGGTCGCAAGGACGACCTCGACGTTCGGTTCGTTGATCCAACGACGGAGCTGGACTTCGATGCGCTTGCGGTCGTCCGGGATGATCACCTTGTCCATGACGTGATGACCGGATTCCAGCGCGCGCTCGACGAGGTAGGCCCCCGATTTGTCGGTCTCTTCAGTGCGGGTGTCCGAGACGGTCATCACGGCGATGCGCAGCCCCTTGAACGCAATCGACTCATCAAAACGTGGTCCGCCCATGCTACCCCCCGATCTCCTTGGTCAACGCCGCCGCCAGCCTCGCGCCCTCGTCCGGGTCGAGCTTCGTGGACGACCATTCCATCACGAGCCCCCGGTCGACGCTAGGCTTTGGGATGATGTGAAAGTGAACGTGAAACACCGCCTGATGCGCCATCGGCCCGTTGTTCTGAAGAATGTTGCACTGCTCGGCCCCCGTGACGGCTTTGATCGCCCGACAGAGCCGCGGGAGCACCCGTCCAATCGCAGCTGCTGTTTCGTCCGGGAGCTGATCGACCGTGGCAACCTCTTCCTTCGGTATCACCAGCGTATGGCCGAAGCTCAGAGGGCCGATATCGAGGAACGCGAAGACGAGGTCATCCTCGTACACCTTGTGACAAGGTATATCCCCGCGGAGAATCTTGCTGAAGATCGTGTCCGCCATGGGGCGGAGCTTATACGGTCCCCGCGCCGCGGGCCAGAGCCCCTAGGCGGGGATCGACATCGCCCGCGATTGTCTGGACCAGAACCAGCGGGTGACCAGCGGTGTGTGCGAGGCCTTCACCTGCAGCGCACGGCCCAGCCAATCATCGATGCGGGCGCGGTGATCGCGCCACGCTTGCTTCGGATTGGCGCCCGGCAGGAGGCAATCGTCCTGAAAGCGTTCACGGTCTTCGGCGAACGTGACGCGGCGCGCGTGGTACTCGGCAAGGCACGCTCGGTGGAGCCGCTCGTGAGCCCACCAAAGCTCTCTTGCGTCGAAGCGGGCCTCCGCGACGGAGCGCGGGGGCAGCAGCTCCGGGTCGAAGGGGGCAGGCTTGAAAACGCTCAGGCACGGCGAAGACGTCCCCGTCGCCCACACCGTCGGGCCGGTCGGTTCGAGCCGCGCGACGATCGAGCTCGTGGTCTGCGCGGAGGTTCGCGTCGGAAGCCACGACGCATGCGCACACGGGGACTCACTGCGCAGCCCGGTCCCCGGCTCACGCGACCCGTGATCGACGAGCGCAAGGATGACCTCCCGCGCTTGCGGCTCACGAACACCCGACAGCGAGCGACCCGTGCACGCACGGCGAATGCGCGCGCCCGCAAGGAGCGTCATGACGGGGTCGGAGAACCCGCGTGCAAAGCTGAAGCCACTCGCGGATTTCGTCCAGCCACGTTCTCGCGCGACCTTGTAGGCATCGCCGTGCACTCGATCGAAGTCGTCCTCGATGGTCAAAGCATTCGAGATGGTCGCGACGCCGCGAACACGCTTTGCGGCCCAGTACTCACCCGCGGTTTCGAATACCCAGGCGGTCGTCGCATCCGCGATCAAGAACGAGCTGTGGTAGCGAAACGAACGATGCTGGTGCGCCATCGCACCGCCTTGCGTGAAGCGCTCCGTGAGCTCGATCAGTTGCTCGAGCGCGTCGTCGGCGGTGCGGCATGTCGTCAGCGCGACGCGCTGGAAGTCCATCCCGGTGTAACCGGCTTTCGGAACGGGCAATCGAGTGAACACGGCTTCATTGCCAATCGCGACACCGTGCTCGTTGATGCCCATCTCTGCGCCCCACATCCATGCCGGTCGGCTGAGCAAAAGGCGCGCGTCGCCGAACGCATCGGGCAGGCCTTCAGGAGCCGTCCCCGCCGCGGAGCCATCGTGACATTCGAGAAACTGCGCCTCGCTCGGCTCCCGATCGCTGTTCTTGGCAAACCAAACAGGCCCCGACTCGGGCACCACGACCACAGTGTCACACACAGCCCACCCTACCACGGCATCTACGACTCGTCGTCGAACGAGCCGTGACGGCCGGCGCCTTCGGTGAAGTGCTTGGCGCCGGTTAGAGTTTCGCCGCTCTTGATTGTTTCGAGGCCTAGTTGGAGTTCGTTTTTCATCGCTTCGTGTTCGGTCATTCCCCACTGCTCGATTGCGGAGCGGCGGTCGCTACGCATGCACCGTTGGGGGTGGCTTGCGATTTCTTTCGCTAGCTCAATGGCTGCGTCGAGGGCTTTGCCGGTGGGGGCGATGCGGTTGGCGAGGCCAATCAATGCGGCCTCTTTGGCCGGCACCGCGCGCCCGGTGAGGATCAGGTCCGTCGCGCGGCTGTGGCCGATCAATCGGGGGAGGCGAATCGTCCCTAGGTCGATGAGGGGCACGCCGAAGCGCCGACAGAACACACCGAGCACTGCGTCCTCGGCCACGACGCGAAGGTCGCACCACAAGGCAAGCTCGAGACCGCCAGCGACCGCGTGACCTTCGATGGCTGCGATGACGGGCTTGCTGAGGTGCATGCGCGTCGGGCCCATCGGGCCATCCGACTCTGGGGCAATTTCCCGCTGCTCGCCCGCGGCAACGGCCTTCAGGTCGGCGCCCGCACAGAAATAGCCCCCCGCACCGGTCAACACGGCGACGAGTGCGCCCTCGTCATCATCAAAGCGGCGGAACGCTTCTGCAAGCGCCTGCGCGGTTGGCGCATCGACTGCGTTTCGCACGCCGGGCCGATCGATCGTCACAGTAGCAATGTGGTCACGAAGCTCGTAGCGCACGCTCATCCGTCAGCTCCGCAGGTGATATTCCGTTGCGTAAAATGTCTCGGTCTTCTTCATGTCGAGGAATCCCTTGATGTCGTTCGCCACGCGCAACATGTTGGGCACCATCTTGAGCGCGCCGCCGAAAAAGCGCGCCGGATTCAGGAAGTCGCCACGCGTACGGCATGCCTCGAGCACGATGCCATCAGACGGGTCGGCCCCTTCGGTCACCGGCTCGCGGATGACGTTGCGCTGGTAGTACCAAAGTGGGTGAATCTCGAGCGACAGCGGCGTGTGCCCATCATGCCAGCGCCGAATGAACTCCTCCGAGCTGATGCCGGCCTTCTTGCGAAGCATCGTGAGAAGAATTGGCGATGGCGTCGGCTCACCATCGCTCCAAGCCCGGTCGTAGGCGACGGGATAGGCCTCTTCGACCTCGTACCCGGAAACCGAGCTCGCGGCGTTCTGCAGCGCGTCGGAAAAGCGGGAGGGATCCTCCCCATCGTCGTACACGTTGAAGATCGCGATTGGCTGACTCTTGAATGGAAACAGCGACAGCTTGGGGGGCGGCGCCTCGGTGACGGTCAGTTGAAGCTTTGATGGCTCGAGGTCCAACAGCCGCGGGCCCACGTCGTTGCGCATGCGATCGCCCCATGCCCGATGACTCTCGCCGTTGGCGCGCAGCACATACATCCATTTCCGCCGGCTCATCCAGAGGTTCTAGTCTCCAACACCAGCCAGATCAATACTCCCCGCCTTTCGGGCGAGCGGACACATGCTTGAGTGAGTGGCGGCGGCATATTAGTCTGCGGCCCGGAGGTTTCATGAAACGCACTTGGCTTATTCTCGTATCGGCACTCTTGATCTCAGCTTGTACCGAAACCAGCAGCAGCGCCCCCATCACGTACCCGCTGCTCGACTGTGACCCGCTCGTTCCCGAGTTTTGTGGTTACCCGTTCCCGTCGAACGTCTACACCGTGGAGGATAGCGACAAGGTAACCGGACGACGCGTGTCTTTCGGGGACGAGTTCCTGCGGAACAACGATTCGCTGCCGTGGGACTACAGCGATGGCTTCTCGGCAGGCAGCCCAATCCTAACCTATCTCCCGGGGGCGACCGACGACGCGTTTGGTGGAGTGACCGACATTGATCAATCCCTGTCGGAGTCGTCGCCAACCCTCCTCCTCGACGCGGAAACCGGGGAGCTAGTTCCCCACTTTGCGCAGATCGACTCGCAGGCCATCACCGGCTCGGACATCCAGCCTTCCATGGTGTCCACGATGCTCAGGCCTGTCGTCCGACTCCGAGACAACGCCCGCTACATCGTCGCATTTCGCAACGTCACCAACGGAGACGGCGGGGTGATCGAGCCGTCCGCGCCATTCGCCGCCCTTCGTGACGGCACGGCGAGCGAGGACGAATCCATAGAGCAACGCCGGGCGCTCTACGACGATATTTTCGGGAAGATCCAGTCCAAGGGCTGGGCCCGCGACGAGATTCAGATCGCCTGGGACTTCAACACCGCAAGCGATGAAAACAACACGCAGTGGCTCCTCCATATGCGCGACACTGCGTTCGAGCTCGTCAAAGACGGGATCGAGTACACGATCACCAGAGTCGACACGGAGTTCCCAGGCGATGGCGACAACGAGACCGCACTCCGCGAGAACGCCGCTTTTCGCATCTTTGGCACCTTCAAGGCTCCCTTGTTCATGAGTTCTGACGAGGCTGGCTCTTTACTGCTTCTCGATGAGAACGAGATGCCCATCGTCAATCCGGCTACGCCATGGGTGGACATTCCGTTCGAAGTCGTCATCCCGAAAAGCGCGGAGACTTCTCCCGCGCCGATCGTCGAATACGGCCACGGCTTGTTTGGCGAGAAGGAACAAATTCATACCGGTGGGGGACACTTCACGACGTTCATGAACGAGTACAACTTCATCTTCTGCTCCACGGACATGCAGGGGATGTCCGACCCGGACCAGGACGCCGTCACTGAAGCACTGCTCAGCGGCAAGTTCTCGGCCGTGCAAACTATGTGGGATCGGCTGCACCAGGGCTTCCTCAACCACCTGCTCCTGTTGCGAATGATGAAGACCACCTTCGCCGAGGACGAAATGTTCGGGCAGTACATCAAAGCCGACGAAGCCTACTATCACGGCATCAGCCAGGGCGGGATCATGGGACCAGTGGTCCTGGCGACCAGCCCCGACATCGAGCGTGGCGCCCTAGGTGTGATGGGTCAGCCGTACAGCTTTCTCCTGTTCCGAAGCGTGGACTTCGATCAATTCCTGGTTGTCATCCACGCCCTCTACCCTGACTACCGAATGAACCAGCTGTTGATCGGCATGGCGCAGATGCTCTGGGATCGTGTGGAGCCCAACGGCTACTCCCATCACGTGACGGAGAACACTCTCCCAGGTGTGAATGAGAAAGACGTATTGATGCGGGTCGCCATCGGCGATCATCAGGTGACGACCTTCGCCGGCCACATCATGGCCAGGACCATGAAGGCGCCGCACCTCACGACGGGGCTCCGTGACATCTGGCGTCTCGACCCGGTCGCATCCACGGGAAGCGGGAGCTTCTACACGGAGCTCGACTTCGGCCTTCCCGGTCAGCCGTACTGCAACGTCCCCATGTCGATGTGTGATGACCCGCACGAGTATCCCCGACGCCGCGAGGCCTCCCGCAAGCAGCTCGACGAGTTCT
>CALJYC010000044.1 GCA_937984275.1 uncultured bacterium
GACAAGTATGTGACACCCATCTACATGGGCCTCGGACTGCTCCCGTTTCCGGCGGAGCTCCACTACATCGTGGGCGAGCCGATCCGCTTGCCCTACGGCCCCGAGGCTGCCGAGGATCGTGAAATCGTCGCGCAGCTCCACCGGCAGGTAGCGGAAGCCGCACAGAAGTTGATCGACCGAGGCCTCGAAGAGCGCAAGATCGCTGGCACTGGCACTGGCACTGGCACTGACACTGACACTGGCACTGACACTGACACTGGCACTGGCACTGGCACTGACACTGGCACTGGCACTGGCACTGGCACTGACACTGACGCCGGCACCTCTCGGGATCGACTCGTGGTATAGTTCGGGGCTCCGGGGGGAAGCGTGGCGTATAGGCTCTACCGAAGAACATTCACCAAGCTCAGCTTGCTCACCGGCGCCGGCGCGCTGGTTCTCCCTGCGTGCAGCGACGATTCAGCCACGCCTAGCGGCACCGTCACGCTCACTGCCGACGAACGTGAGCTCATGGAGCGCTTTGCAGAGGTTTACGTGCCGACAGACGGCACATCGCTCAAGCCGCGATCGGACGTTCCGGTGGTCGACAACATAGAGCACGCGTTCTCGCTCATGGACGCTCCGACCCTCGAACAGGTGCGCATTGGGCTCAAGCTTTTCAACTACGGCGCGATCCTGATCGGTTTTCACTTCACCCGTTTCGTCCATCTCTCGGCCGGGCAGCGGCTCGGTTACATCCAGCGATGGGAAGAAGGCATGGAGATCCAACGCGGGATCTCTACCGTCCTCAAAAAGCTAATGTGTTACGGGTACTGGAAGGACGTCGAGGCCGGCCGCGCGATTGGTTACCAGGGCCCGGTTTCGGAAGCAGGCGGCATTCCCAGCCTGGGCAATGCGCCGATGCCCCAAGTCCCGAGCGAGTGACCGCCATGCCAGACGAACCCAGAACGATGGCCGAGCGGCGCCCGATCTTGAGAGTCACGCAGCCGAGCGAGATGCCGGACGCCGGGCTCACCCTCGATGCGGACGTCGTGGTCATTGGTTCGGGCGCCGGAGGCGCGGTGACAGCCTACGAGCTGACACGGTCGGGAGCGAAAGTCGTCGTGCTGGAAGCAGGGCCGCACATCCCGTCCGGTCGGTTTCAGGAGCACGCCCCAACTGCGCTCGAGACCTTGTACGAGGACCATGGGAATCAGACGAACACGACGGGCGACCTGCCGATCCTTCAAGGAAAGTGCGTTGGAGGTTCGACCGTCGTCAATGCCGCTGCGTGCTTCCGCGTGCCGGACCAGGTCTTGCAAAATTGGACCGAGGAGCACGGTCTCGACAATCTCTCGCCCCAGGCGCTGGCTCCCTACTTCGAACGAGTCGAGCGAAACCTCTCCGTTCATCAGAACCAGCCGCACGAGGTCAACTACAACGGGCGTCTGCTGATCGAAGGCGCGCAGAAGATCGGGATTTCGGCGGCTCCCATCTCTCGCAACATCAAGGATTGCGCGCTGACCGGGCACTGCGTCTCCGGGTGCAAGACCGATCGTAAGCAATCGATGCTGGTAACCTATCTGCCATGGGCGAGCGAGCTCGGCGCAACGATTTTGAGCGGCACGCGCGCTGAAACTTTCGAGATCAGCAACCGCCGCGTCACAGCGGTCAACGCGGTCGCCACCGATTCGAGTGGCAAGATGAAGCCGGTTCGAGTCGAGGCGGCTCTGGTCGTCGTGGCCGCCGGCGCGGTGCAGACCCCTCTCCTGTTTCAGAAGAACAGAATCGGAAACAGCAGCGGCCAGGTCGGGCACAACTTCGCGTGCCATCCGTCGCTTGCGGTGTTTGGCGAGCACGACAAAGAGGTCTACGCGTGGGTCGGCGCCACCCTGAGCGCGCAAGCGGGCGACATCGAGAACCCCCTCAAAGGCGGGTACTTACTCGAGGCCGGGATGGTCGGCCCCGTCATCACCAGTAGTTGGATCGACGGCGGCATCGGCCGCGACTTCGTCGAGTTCATGGAGAACTCCAAGAAGATGCAAGCTGCTGTCACGCTGATCCACGACCACAACGTCGGCCGCGTCTACCTCGAGGGCGATCGCAAGCGCATCGACTACGACCTCGACGATCGCGACTTCGAATCGATGCGCGAGGCGCTGCGCGGGACGGCGCGAATCTACTTCGCGGCTGGGGCACACAGGGTGTATCTGCCCACGACGCGCCGAACCACGATCGAAAGCGCGGAGCAAATCGACTCCGTGATCAACGGCCTGACGAACGGAAAGCACCGGTACCGCATGACGTCGTACCATCCGCAGGGCACGATGCGGATGGGCGCCGACCCCGCGAGAAGCGTGGTTGCACCGGACGGCCGCTGTCACGACCTCGACAACGTGTACGTCCCGGACGCAAGCCTGTTTCCGTCATCACTGCTCGTGAACCCGCAGGTCACCGTCTACGCGATGGCGAGCTACATCTCCGACCGGATCATGGCGCGCGGCTAGCTACTGCGTTTTTTGAACTCGGGCGAAGCACCAGATGCCGCCGTCGGCTTCGACGAGCTTCCAGCCCTCTGCACCGAGACCCGAGAACTGTGTCGTCATCGCGTCGGGTTTCTTGGCCGGACGGACGCACTTGTACTCCCACTTGTGCGAGCCCCATTTCCCGTGGCAGCCGTGGTGCGCCTTGCCCTTGCCGCAGTGGGCGCATGCCTTGCCCTGTTTGCAGTACGGGCAGGTCTTGCCCTCGGTGCAATGCGGACAGTCTTTGCCCGCCGCGCAATGCGGACAGTCGGAGCCCTGTGCACAGGTTTGACAAGACGCGGCGTTGCCATCGGTCTGCGATTCGGCGGGAGTACCGCCAAAGGCGAGCCACATCACGCCAGCGGTGAGAACAGAAGCTAGAAGCACAGAACGCATGAATCCTCCTCGAGTTGAAGCGAGCAGCCTAGCACGAACAATTAACCCTTCTAAAAAGGGGTCTGACCCCTTTTTAGAAGGGTTAATTTTTGGCGGCGGTTATGAAGGCTTGGACTTGGGCGTGGTCTTTTTGACCGGGGGCCATTTCTACTCCGGAGGCTACGTCTACGCGGAAGGGGTTCACGGCGTGGATGGCTTCGGCGACATTGTCAGGGTTGAGACCTCCCGCCAGGGTCAGCTTCCGCTCCTTCGCGACCGCCGCTGCGATGTCCCAATCGAAGGTACGGCCGGTGCCGCCGGGCATGCCCGGCACGCTGGCATCAAGCAGGAGATGCTCGCCGGGATAGGTTCGGGCGAGCTCGATTGCGGAGCCGTCTTTCACGCCAATCGCTTTGTATGCATTTGGAAGCAGCTCCGCCAGCAGCTCGGGAGGCTCCGCACCGTGCAACTGCGCCCATTGAATCCCGGTGTCGCGCAGGGTCTCGCGAATCTGCTCGAGGGTGAAATCGACGAAAACCCCGACCATGACGGCACGGTCGCGAGCGCCCTCAACGATCGCGCGGGCCGTCGGGACGTCCACACATCGAGGCGAGCCCGGCCAAAAGTTGAGACCGATCGCGTCGGCGCCTGCGTCGATGCAACGCACTGCGTCGTCGACCGTCGTTAGCCCGCAGATCTTGACCTCAACCATACCCCGAGGATGCGCCGACAGTGTCTCATCGTCCAACCTCCCGATAACCACTTGCGGACCAGGGAACCCCGCCCTAGAACGCGTTCCAGTTTGGCCCGGAAGGACGGGCGTTACGGAGCCTGCGGGACTAGAATCGACAATCGAGCATGGAACCATCTGCCGCTGCGCGCGTTCAGCCCAGTCCGCGTGAAACCCTAGACTCCGTCATCATCCGATTTGCCGGCGACTCCGGCGACGGGATGCAACTCACCGGTAGCCAATTCACCACTGCTACGGCCGACGCCGGAAACGATCTTTCGACGTTTCCAGACTTCCCCGCGGAGATCCGCGCGCCGGCCGGCACGACCTACGGCGTGTCCGGCTACCAAATCCACTTCGCGTCGCACGACGTACAAACACCCGGGGATGCCCCCGATGTCCTCGTGGCGATGAACCCTGCCGCGCTCAAGGTCAACAGCGAGGTGCTCAAGACAGGTGGCTTGCTCGTGGTCAACAGCGGGGCATTCACCGCGAACAATCTCAAGAAGGCCGGCTACGAGGTGAATCCGCTCGAAGACGGCTCGCTCGATCGCTTTCGTGTATTGGCGCTCGACGTCACGAAGATGACCCTCGACGCAGTGAAAGAGGTCGGCCTCGGTTCCAAAGACGCCAACCGCTGCAAGAACATGTGGACGTTGGGCCTCATGTATTGGCTCTTCGGCCGCGAGCGCGATCAAACGGTTGGCTGGCTCAAGAACAAATTCGCGAAGCGCCCCAAGCTCGCTGAGGCAAACATCGCAGCGCTCAACGCCGGCCACATCTACGGCGAGAACGCGGAATTGCCCCACGGAATCAACGCGTATCAGGTGCCGTCGGCGAACCTGGCGCCGGGCGAATACCGCAATATCAGCGGCAACGAAGCGACCGCGTGGGGCCTAGTCACGGGCGCGAGGCTTGCCGGCCTCGAGGTCATGTACGGTTCCTACCCGATCACGCCGGCGTCGAGCCTGTTGCACAACTTGGCGCGTCTCAAGCACTTTGGCGTGACGACATTCCAGGCCGAAGACGAGATCGCTGCCGTCGCGGCGGCTGTCGGAGCAAGCTTCGGTGGCTCGATCGGCGTCACGGGCACCTCCGGTCCGGGCGTCGCATTGAAGTCCGAAGCGATTGGGGTGGCGATGATGGCGGAGCTGCCATTGGTCATCGTCAACGTCCAGCGTGGCGGGCCTTCGACCGGGCTTCCGACGAAGACCGAACAGTCCGATCTCTTCCAGGCGGTCTGGGGGCGCAACGGCGACGCACCACTCGTGGTGCTGGCCGCCGCAACGCCGGGCGACTGCTACTACATGGCGATCGAAGCGATTCGCGTCGCGACGACCTACATGACGCCGGTCATCTTGCTCACCGACGGCTATCTCGCCAACAGTGCAGAGCCTTGGCTACTGCCCGACGTCGACGCGCTCAAGCCATTCCCGGTCGCGTTCCACCAGGAGCCCGAGGGCTTCCACCCCTTCTCGCGGGACGAGGAAACTCTAGCCCGCGTGTGGCCCGTGCCGGGGACGCCCGGTCTCGAACACCGCATCGGAGGGCTCGAGAAGGACCGGAGCACTGGCCATATTTCCTACGACCCCCACAACCACCACCTGATGACCAGCGTTCGGCACGACAAGATCGCGGGAATCGCGAGAGACGTCGCACCCGCGAAGGTCGACCAGGGGGACAACCACGGCGACTTACTGGTCGTCGGCTGGGGATCGACGTACGGCTCGATCAGACAGGCGGTAAGCGTGCTGCGCGAGAAAGGCCACCAGGTATCGCACCTGCACCTTCGCAACATCTGGCCCCTTCCCGAGGGGCTTGGAAACTTGCTCGATTCGTTCCATACCGTCCTGGTCCCTGAGCTCAACAACGGACAGCTGGTGAAGCTGCTTCGCGCCGAGTACCCGGTCGACGCCGTGAGCTTGCCCCGAGTGACAGGGCTGCCCTTCCGTATTGGCGGCCTCATCCAAGCGATGGAAGAGCGTCTGCAGGGGAGCGCGATATGAGTCCCAACTCACCAAAGAAAGAATACACCCGCAAAGACTTCGCTTCCGATCAGGAAGTTCGCTGGTGCCCCGGCTGCGGCGACTACGCGATTCTCGCCGCCGTGCAGCGAACCCTGCCGAGCCTTGGATCGACCCCGGAGAACACCGTGTTCATTTCCGGCATCGGCTGCTCGAGCCGGTTCCCCTACTACATGAACACCTACGGGTTTCACACGATCCACGGCCGCGCGCCCGCGATCGCGACAGGGCTCAAGCTCGCCAACCCCAAGCTCGACGTCTGGGTGATCACCGGTGACGGCGACGGGCTGAGCATTGGCGGCAACCATCTGCTTCACGTGTTGCGCCGCAATATCGACCTACAGATCATGCTGTTCAACAATCAGATCTATGGCCTGACGAAGGGGCAGTACTCGCCGACGTCGCAGGTCGGTAAGGTCACCCCTTCGAGCCCGCTCGGGTCGATCGACCAACCAGTGGTGCCGACGCGTTTCGCGTTGGGCGCGCGCGCGACTTTCGTGGCTCGAGCTTTCGACACGTCGAAAAAGCTCCCGGAGGCGTTGAGCGCGGCCCGCGAGCACAAAGGCGCATCGTTCATCGAGATCCTCCAGAACTGCCCCGTCTTCAACGACGGAGTCTTCGAGCTGATCACGGATCGAAAGACTGGCCCGGCCTACCAACTTTGGCTCGAGCACGGCCAACCGATGAAATTCGGGGCCAACGGCGAGAAAGGCCTCCGATTGAAGCCGGAAACGCTCAGCCTCGAGGTCGTGACGATCGGCGAGGACGGCGTCAGCGAGCAGGACATCGTCGTTCACGACGAGACCAACGCCTCGCTTGCGTGGATGCTCACGGACCTACCCGAGGTCGTCGCGCTCGGCGTGCTCTATCGTCAGCCAGGCCCCGTCTACAACGAAAGCGTTGCAACCCAGCGCGACCTCGCAGAGGACCGATTCGGCGAGCCGGACCTACATGCCCTTCTTCGGCAAGGGCACACCTGGACCGTTTCCTGACGCCGCGCCGTTGGACACGGGCAACGTCAACACGATGCGAAGGCCGTGCGGGTCGCGCACGCTTGCCGTGACGTAGCCGCCGGAGCGCGACGCTAAATCTGCAAGCCTGGTCAGTTCGAACCCGACTTTCGGCCGCCGATCGAGCTTGGTGAATGGGGTGAACAAGGCGCAAAGCTCCTTCTCGCTCGGACTCGCGCCGTCGTCTTCAATTGTCAACGCAGCGGCGGAGCCGACGACGCGCGTGGCAACACGAAGCGATGTGGCGGCCTTGGTCTGTGCCATGAATTGCGCCACTCCAGAGAGCGCCTCCCTAGCCATCCAAACGTCCAGCTGGACAGTCGAGTCTTCGGCGCTCAGATCGAGCTCGGCGGGTGTTCCGAGCTCAGAAACCACGTTGGTCACGAGATCGTTGAGAGAAAGAGCCCGTGCGCGAAACGACGCTTCTCCTGCGAGGACGGCAAGTTGACGCATGAGCTCGCGCCCATCTTCCGCCGCATCGCGAACTTCGCCCATGTACTTCTCGAGCGCCTCGACGTTTGAAGCGCTCTTCTGTGCCAGATGCGCATTCCCGATGATCACCCCGAGGATGTTGTTGACTTCATGAACGACACCCGCCGCGAGGTCTCTCGCCGCCTGCATACCCTCCGGATGCAAGATGCCCTTCCCCGGAACCTGCGATTCGTCGGCGGCCATCGTCGTCAAACCTCGAGCAGCTTCTTCACGGCGCGGATGACCCGTGGTGCTTGAATCGGCTTTTCAATGTACGCGTTCGCGCCCAGCGCCAGCGCCCGGTCCCGATCGTTCGGCGCGCTTTCCGTGGTGATGATCACGATGGGGGTCTTCTCGTGCCGCGGGTCAGCCCGAACGTGCCGTACGAGCTTCAGACCGTCCATCACGGGCATGTTGACATCAGTCAACACGAGATCGAATCGCTGTGTGGCCAGTGCACGGATGCCGGCCAGGCCGTTCTCGGCCACGACGACTTCCATTCCAGGGATTCGTTCGAGAGACTCTGCCAACATGTTGCGCATCGTCTTGGAATCTTCGACTACGAGGCAGCGGTACCGACGCATGGCTAACTCAATCCTACGATAGGAGACGGTGTGCTCAAAGTTCGAGCCTCATTTCGGTCCTGGCCGCGCGAGCTCGGCGAGCATGTCGCCGAGAGCCCAAATCCCTAGCGATTGATGCTGCACCCCGGACCGCTGCGCGGCCAGAGGCATTCCTGAAACAACGGCCGTCTCAGGCGCTTCGACCAACACCGTTCCGCCTCTCTTCGAGATGGCACGGACTCCTTCCGCCCCGTCGTCCCCCATTCCTGTGAGCACCACGGCGATCGCCCTATCGCCGAGCACTCGGGCCGCGGAGCTGAAGAGCTGATCAACCGAGGGGATGTAGTGGGAGTGTTGATCGGGAGCCACGACGCGAATCGCAGGTCCGCGATCCGAGGGAACGACCTCGATACACCGCCCTCCCGGGCAAACATAGGCATGCCCACGAGCGAGGCGCTCGTATTGCTTGGCTTCCGAGACCTGCACCACGCCGGTCCTGTCGAGGCGACCGGCAAACGTTCGGGTGAAGCGTGGCGGCATGTGCTGGGCGATTACCAGCGCGGCATCGACCTCCTCGTGCAGGTGGCGAAACAAGGTGACCAGCGCTTTCGGACCCCCGGTCGAGGCACCGATGACGATGACCTTGCTCGGCACCCTCTTCAGCACTGAGGGCTCCCGTACACCGCTCGACGTTTCGCGAACGTCGCCGTCGAGAGCTAGACCGCCGAGGGTCGTCCTGCGAAGGGCCAGGGGTGATAGTTGCTGGACGACACGCACTTTCTCGATGAGCTGCCTTCGCAAACTCTCGAGCGGGGCATCTGACCCCTGAGGCTTCTCGAGGAAATCGATCGCGCCGAGCTCGAGGGCGCGAAAAACGTTCTCCTTTGCCGACAGCCCGGACACCACCACGACGGGAAGAGGATTGCGATCCATCAGAAGTTGAAGAAATTCGAACCCGTCTAGCCGCGGCATCTCCAAGTCCAGCGTGATGAAGTCCGGCGGCTTTGCTTCGACGGCCCGCAGGGCGTCCGCCCCGTCGCTTGCGACATCCACGCTCGAGATGCCCGGAATTTCCCCGAGGATCGCAGCGATCGTGCGCCGATTCAGCGAAGAGTCATCTACGACCAGTGCGCGGAGCTCTCTCACCTAGCGTCTCCTCGGAGGCAACTCGGTGTACGGGATCGGGCGCCGATAGACGATGTCGGTGGTCAGCTGCGCGATCTCGAAGGCGGTGCTCGACTGGAGCAGCGACTCGCTGTGACCCAAAAGCAGGTAACCACCGCGATTCAACCGCTCGTAGATCGTGTCGAGAACGTTGCGGCGCGAGGCGTCATCGAAATAGATCAGAACGTTTCGGCAGAAGGTGACGTCCACGCGCCCCACGATGGCGGCGCGCCGCTGATTCATCAGGTTGAGGTGCCCGAAATGGCACATCGACCGGATACGCGGATGAACCTGTCTGCCTTCATCGGTGTCGATGAGGTAGCGCTCATATTCGGGAATCATCGCCCTGAAGCTCGCTGAGGTGTAGGTGGCCCCACGTGCCTTGCGCAACACGCGGCGCGAAATGTCGTTTCCAAATATGCGGATGTCCCAGCCCTCGAACAGACCGGTCGCGTCGATGAGCATTGCAATCGTGTAGACCTCTTCCCCGCTCGAGCATCCCGCGCTCCACACGTCGAGCCGCTTCGACCCTCGGGCGAGCGCTCGTCCTCGAACGACGGGGAGAATCTCATCGGTGAAGGCTCGCAGTTGGTAGGCTTCGCGAAAGAAATAGGTTTCGTTCGTCGTCAGAACCTCGGCGGCCGCTTCGAGCTCCGCGTCCGCTCTCGGGTGGTACTGTAAGTACCGGTAGTATTCGGCGAAGTCATCGATCCCGAGGTCGCGAAGACGCTCCCGAAGACGCCGTTCGACGATGTACGCCGAATCGTCCGCGAAGTAGATCCCACAGAATTGGTTCACGAAATCCCGAAGGAGGCGGAATTCCTTTAGGTCCAAGGTCGGCCCCGCGTCGTGCAGCAAGGTCACGTCAAACTCCGCGCAAACCGCTCTCGATGGCGTGTCGAACCATGGAATCGCTCTCGCTGGCAAGCGCCTTGGTTAGAAGCTTTCGGGTATGCTCGGTATCGAGATCGAGCAGAAGCTTGATCGCCAGCATGCGAACGTTCCACGCCGAGTGTTGGAGACCCTGGCCCACGAGCCGCTCGGCGTTGCGAACAGGCAAGGTGTGGGCTGCGCGGAGCCCGGCCTGAAAGACCTCGTCATCGGAGTGAGCGAGAGCGCGCTCGACGGACACGGCGACTTCGGAATCCCCTAGCCACGCTAGGGCATCGAGCGCAGCAGCGATGACTACCGGCTCTTGGTCCTCTAGCAAGTCTCGAATTCGGGGAATGGCATCACTGGCGTCACGCCGGCCAAGAGCAAGAGCTGCCTCGGCCCGAATAGGAGGAAACGGAGAATCGAGCGCGGTGCTGAGCGGCCCGTTGGCCTCGGCGGTGCTCATCTGGCCGAGCGTTCGAACCGCGGCGATTTGAACGTCGATGTCTTCGTCTGCAACGGCATAGCCGATCAGTTGAGCCACGTCGGTCGCGTTCGCCATGGCAAGCGCCTGAACGACTGCTCGGCGTGTGCGCGGATCACCGCTATGCAAGCCGCGTTTGAGCATTTCGACCGCGCCGCTGGAATCTAGACGGGAGAGCACGTGCGCGATATCGGCACCCCCAGGGCCGTCGAGGTCCGCGCGTTGGAGGGCCTCCTCCACGAGGATGGGCACTCGCTTGGCGAGCGCTTCGAGCGCGCTGGTCGCGGCTGCGCGAACGTGATGTGACGAGCTGCTCAAGCATTCGACGAGCGCGCGGCAGTCGCGTGGGTCACCCCACCAACGAAGGCTCTCGGCCGCCGCGGCTCGGACGGCGTTCGGTGCGTCGGTCAGATCTCGCTCGATCAAGCTGCGAATGCGATCGCGCGTGCCTTCTGAAATCGAGTCGAGATGCCGGTAGCTCAGCTCGGCCGCAAGCTCGAGTGAGATTGCCCACACCCGCGGCTCACCACGGTGCTGCATCAGCAACGGCTCGATCAGCCCGGGGCCCCAACTCCGGAGAGCGTCGACGGTTTCGGCGTTGGCGACGTCATCGGCGACCGCTTGAAGAACGGCCTCGAGAGAGCTCTCGTCCCTGCACAGCACCGCAAGGTAGGCAGCACCTTGTCGAGTCGCGGTATCCCCATGAAGGAGCGCCTCGTGGATTGCATGCCGGAACGATTCGTTCGAGGCGCTCAATCGCTCGATCAATTCGGCGCGATGGGCCTCGGCCTCCTCGGCAAGCTCCGCGATGGCGCGAAGGGCCGCCGAGGAGGTCTGAGGCGAGGCATCGGCCGCGAGCTCCAGAAGAAACTCCAGTGCCTCTGGCTCCCCAGTCCGTCCGAGAAGCTCAGCGGAAATGCGGCGAACGATTGCGTCATCGACCGCCGGTTTGAGCTCTTCCCACGGAACACGGGTGCCCAACCGCGTCAGCCCCTCGACGATGGAGATGCGGAGAAACAGATGGGGCGTGGGCAGATGCTCCCGAAGAAGGCTTTCGGCGCGGGCGCCCCCGATACAAACCAGGGCCTCCACGGCTGCAGCCGCAACGTTTGCGTCTGAGCCTCGAACGAGCGATTCGAGCTGGTCGATCATCTGGGGATCGCGCGTCTTGCCCATCGCCTCGACGAGGAACTTCCGCACGCCCTCTCCCGCAGCTTCGCAAGCGCTGGCGAACTTCTCGGCGTTGCCCTGAGCAACCATCCCGAGGACTTCTATCGCTGCGTTGCGCAAACCAATGTTGTCGGTCTCGACCACTCGGATGAGAAGCGCGTCGATCAGCGCATCCTTCTCACGTGTTTGCGCCGCAAGCGAGATCGCTTCTCTTCGAACGCGCCAATCCGTGTCCGACAACGCATCGAGAATCTGGGTCAGTGGCGTCCCCTGAGGACGCAGGCTCATTCCATGGACCGCCTGACGGCGGACGTCCGGGTCGGCGGAGTGAAACGCCTGGTCGAGCCGATCGCTGGTCACGGCGCCTCCGATGGCAAGGACGGCATGTCTCCGGGATGAATCGCCATTGCGGGTTCGACGAGCCGTTCGGCATCGAGCAGGAACACGAGCCGATTGTCGTGCCGGTAGGCTGAGGTAATCCCGCGTCCGTGATGACGCTCGTCCAACACCGGCACTTCCCGCTGCTTTGCTTCCGCGGACGAAAAAACGTCAAGCACTGCATCTACGACGACCCCGACCAGCATTCCGGCTGTTTCCAGGATGATCCACTTGGTTCGTCGAGTCGTCTCCTGGGCGGGCAGACCAAAAAGACAGCGCAAGTCGACGATCGCCACTACATGCTCGCGGTAGTCTGAGACTCCGAGGACGAAGGGGCGCTCGCGCGGCAGCTCGATGACCGGAAGCGGGTTGACGATCTCACGGATGCGCGCGACTTCGAGCGCATACAGGACCGTTCCGACCTCGACCCGAATCAAGTCCTTCGCAAGTGTCGCGCTGTATGCCCTGCCTTCGCTCACTTCATTCCCCTAGCAACGACACCGGATCGATCAGAATCAACATGTCTTCCGAATCGGTCGCCGAAGCCGAAGGAACACGCCCGACGCCCACGACGTACTCGGAAAGCTCGGCGCCCATCGCACTCGCATACTCAATCTGGTTGGGTTCCATTCGATACACCTGAATCACGCGGTCCACGGCGACACCGATGAGCTCTTCGCCATTGTCGACTAACAGGACACGGCCGTACGCCTCCGTCTGCTCCACCTCGAGATGCAACATCTTAGGCAGGTCGATCAAGGTGATGATCTGGCCCCGCACGGTGATGACTCCTAGGAAGTGCTCGGGCGCGCGCGGAACCTCGGTCAGGGGGGGCGGCACCAAGATCTCGCGCACCGCGGACAGCGGAAACCCATAAGCCTCATCGCCCGCCAGGACCGCGAGAACCGCGACGGCCCCAGTCTCGCTGTCCAAATCGGGCGCCAGCGTCGCCCGTTGTCCGGTCGGGTTCATGGGTGCGTCTCCAGGGCTCGGAGCGCGCCCGGCCCGTCGAAATGCTCGGTGAAGAGCGCCGGCGCGTCGAGCACCAACGCTACTTTCTGGTCGCCCAAATCGGTGGCACCGGCGAAGCCCCGAACCGACGACAAGCTCTTGCCGAGGGCCTTGATGATCACGTCGTCCTGACCGATGAGCTCATCGACGACGAACCCCAGCTCTCGGTTTCCCATCGAGCCGACGACGACGAATCGGCCTTCTTTTCGGCTGGAGCCTCGAAAACCAAACAAGCGAGCGAGATCGCAAATCGGAAGCGTCTCGCCGCGCAACGTGATGACCTCACGGCCTTGAATGGTGCGCACATCTTCCGGCACGTACGGGATCGCTTCGCGAACCGCCGTGATCGGCAACGCAAAAGTGCGCGACGCGACCGTGACGATGAGCGCACGAATGATCGCAAGGGTGATCGGAAGCGTCACCGTGATCTTCGTTCCGCTGCCTTGCTCGCTCGCGATCGAGATCATCCCGCCCAACCGAAGGATGTTGGTCTTGACGACGTCCATGCCGACGCCTCGGCCCGACAAGTCCGTGATCTCGGAGGTCGTGCTCAGCCCTGGAAGGAACACCAAGTTGAGCATCTCCTGGCGCGTGAGCTCATGACTGGCGTCAGCGCTCAACAGGCCGCGCGACACCGCGGCTTCTCGCAGCTGGTGTGCATTCATGCCGCCGCCATCGTCCTCGACCTCGATGACCACGTTGCTGCCCTTGTGATAGGCATTGAGCGCCAGGGTGCCTTCCGACGGCTTGGCGACGCGGTTCCGCGCGTCGGCAGGCTCGATACCGTGATCGATGGCGTTCCTGACCAGGTGCATCAGCGGGTCCGTCAGCTCTTCCACGATGAGCTTGTCGACCTCGGTGTTCGCGCCCGTGACGACGAGGCGAACTTGTTTGTCGCGCTCCCGCGCAACCTGCCGCACGATGCGAGCGAGCTTGTTGAACACCTGGCCAAGCGGCACCATGCGAACGTCGAGGATTCCGGTGCGGAGCTCGGAAAGCTGACGCTCGAAGCCGCGGCCGATGCGGTCGAGATCCATGAGCGATTGCCGGTGCATCGATTCGCTCTTGAAGCGATCGACGATTCGGTTGACGGCGCTCCGAACCAACGCGAGCTCACCCACGACGTTCATCAGGTGGTCGAGCTTTCGAATGTCGACACGGACCGAGTTGGCCACCGAACGAAGAGATGCCTGGCTTGGGTCCTCTTCGGGATGAGGTCCCATGCTGACCGCAGCCGAGGGAATGGACGTGAGCCTCGGGGGCAGCGTCGGCAGGTGCGTTCGCTCCTCGAGCGCCTCGATGGTGCCGTACCGCCCTTCAAAATGAGCCTTGAGGTCATCCTCCGGCACTCGGCTAGCGAGCAGTACCACAAGCTCGATTGTGTCCTCGTTGCCTCCCTCCATGCTGGGCAGGTAGGTGACAATTTCGGCATCGTCGCGCGCCACGTCGCGCAGTGTCTCGATCGAATCATCGATAGCGGTCAGGTCAAACGCTGCGCGGAGTCGATAGAGCTTCAATCCTTCCCGGATGCACGCGCGGAGCCGATGTTCTTCGTACTCCGTCAGCACCGAGAGAACGGCAGGCTCGATTGCGTACTTGTCGAGCGGATCGCCTTCTTCCGGCTCGGGCTCGGCGCCAATCGAGCGGATGGCCGCGATGTAAGCCTGCACCCCCGGTTCTTCGTCCGGGGACTGCGGATCATCGAGCGCCAAGAGCCGCTGAAACCGCTCGACCGAGTCGAAGAGCAGGTCGAGCAACTGCGAACCGACGGGCGTGCGACCCAGTCGCAGATCGTCTAGCAAGTCCTCGAGCGCGTGAGCGACCGCGCCCACGTGCTTGTACCCAAACATCCCTGCGATGCCCTTGAGGGTGTGAACGCTGCGGAAGATCTCGTTGATCAGGGCCGGGTCGATGCGTTCGTTTCCATGATGGGCCTCGTCGAGCAACAAGAGATCGCGCGACAACGCCTCCACGAGCTCTTGGGCTTCCGCCAAGAACTCCTGTTGCACATTGTCCCGAGGGTCGCTCACCGAGAGACCTCTTCCGCCGAGCCGAGCAAACTTCGAATCAGCGCTCGAAGCTCATCGACTTCGAACGGCTTCTTGAGAAACGCGTCGGCGCCGAGCTCGGTGCCCCGCTCCGAATCGGGACCATCCACCTGTGTGCTGATCAGGATCTTGCGAGCGCCCTGCTGCCGTGGGCTCTTCTTCATGAAGGCGAGCAGTTCGAGCCCATTGATATCCGGCATGTTGACGTCGACGATCACGACGTCGAACGCGTTAGAAGCAAGCAGCCGGAGCGCTTCGAAGCCGGTCTCGGCCTCTTGAACCCGGGCGAAGTCCGCGTCCTCCAAAGAAGCGCGGACGAACGCGCGCACGGCGCTGCTGTCGTCGACAATGAGAGCTTGGAATGCCACTCGATCCCCCCGCGTACATGGTAACAGAGAGAAACCGAGGGGGACCTGCCCTATTCACGCCAAAACAAGCGCGACTTCGGCTCGTCCTCGGCGCAGGATGAACATGCGCACAGGCTCCGGAGGAACCGATGGCTGTAGATCCCGGTTTGGTGTCCGTCACGCCACACGAGCCGGAACGCGTAATTCCCGATGGGCTCGATGTCGGTCAGCTCGAGGTCGCCGCCTTCCACGAACCGAACGGGCCCTTCGTGACCCTGACAGTGCGCGCAGGGGCAGAAGCCGCGCAATAGCTCATGCGGGTAAACACTGCGGTGCCCATCGGCCCAGTCGATTTCCATCACACGGGCTCCACGCGGCGCGCGAAGCTCGGTTGGCGCAGGCGCTTCACTCACGAAATGCGGCCCTCCCACCGGCCCGATGCCGCGGACGTTCGCTCCCGAACGCTAACCGTTGCATGGTGTGCATCCAGATGCGCCAGCGCGTCGTGAATCTCTTGGCGCTCGCCGTCCGGCCACGGCTGCTGGGGAAACTCGGACGTCGCCTGCACCGCCACCCAACGGCGAAGTGCACCCGCCGACAGAATCAATCGCCCCCCGCCGCACGCCCTGCACACGATCCCGCCCCGCCCAGCGTCAAAGGACGCAGAACGCCCCGGCGCCGGCATCTTGCCACACTGAACGCAGCGATCGAGCGTCGGCGCGAAACCGAGCAACGCAAGAGCTCGAATCTGGAGGCACAGCAGAGCCTCTTCGACGGGTGCGCCTTCGTTGAGCGCGGTCAGGAACCGCACCGCAACATCGAACACGGCAGGCTCGGGCTCGTGATCAGGTACGCGCTCACGAATGACGGCCAGTGCTGCACCCGCCGCCCCAATTGCCTCCAAACTCCGAAGGATCTCGTGAAACGATCGGTCGACCGACACACGCTCCAAGTGCGCGAGCTCGCCGCGGCCAGGCCGGAAGTGCGCGTTCATCAAGACATAGGGTTGCAACGCACCGCCAAACCGACGCTGACTCTTTCGAGCGCCGCGAGCAAGTGCGGAGATCTTGCCGTACTCCTCTGTTAGGAGTGTGACGATGCGGTCGGAGTCGCGATAGTCGACGGAACGCAGAAGGAGCGCTCGACTTTGGCGGCTTCGAGTTGGCACGGCACCGCGGAGGATAGCTCAATCGGATCGTCCTGTGCAGGCGCGCGCCGCACGAGGGCGAAGGTGGCCACGATGATCGCGAAAAGGGCCGCCGTCGTGAGCGCCAGCAGAAGAGCCCGGTATCCGCGGCGGCTGTGGACCGTCGCGAGCGGTGCCGGAGACAGGGCTTGCGGACGCTCCTCGTCAAAGCGCGCAAGGACCTCGTCCGCGCTGATATCAACCGCCGACGCGTAAGCCTTGATGAAGCCGCGAACAAATACCCCGCTCGGCAGGTCTTCGAAGCGATCGTCTTCGAGTGACTCGAGCGTCCTGCGGGGGATGCGCGTCGTGCTCGAGACCTCTTCGATCGAAAGCCGGCGCGTCTCGCGCTCGGTCTTCAAGTAGTCGCCGATCGAGTCACTCCTCATCGTGACGCCTCGAGAAGGGATTGACACATGCGCCCATCGTTCGAGTACGGGTCGAGCTCAACGCACTCTTCCAAGTCGGCGATCGCGTCTCGGCGATGGCCCAAGCGCGCGCGCACCTCTCCGCGCAGGCGCCACGCACCCTGAAGCTGCGGACTCTTGGAACACGACTCGTCGGCACCGAGGGCGCTCACGAGCGCGCGCTCCGCATCCTTCAACTGCTGCAGATGCCACATGGCCCGAGCCATCGTGTAATAGCCAACGCAAAATCGCGGCTGTATTCGGACCGCTTCCATCGTGGACTTCACCGCCTCTTGATATTCGCCTAGGTGGAATTGTGCCAGTCCAAGATTGCCCCATGCAAGATGTGGAGCTGTGTTCAGTTCATCGATTGCGGACTGCCGGAGCACGACGATCGCATCCTCGTAACGTTCCAGCTCCATGAGGCAGAGCCCGTAGATGTTGCGAGCCTCTGCAAGTGTCGAACCGCCACGCTTTTGCTTCTCCAGGAGCTTGATGGCAGTGCTCAGATCTTGTTCTGCTTTTTGGTAGTCCCGGCGTTCCATCTGGATGAACCCCAGAAGCAGGTGGGCTTCGGCGTTGTTCGGGTTGAGCTCGAGAGCGATGTGCAGATGTTCAATGGCACTGGCCGTCTGACCCTCACTCCGAAGGGCAGCCGCAAGCTTGAATTCCCGCTCGGAGCGCTCACCGTCCGGCGTCGTCGCCCCGGAGGTCGTCGCGCAGCCAATGACCAGGCAAACCAGCCAAACCAATCCCCACATTCGAAGCACGTAGAGGGTCTACTGAGTGCGACGACCCCGGTCAAGAAGGGGTGTCGGTTTACCGACAGCTCAGGCCGTGGCGCACGTCTTCCTTGAGCGCGAGCAGATCGTGAAGCTGGCGCAGCGCCGAAGCGTCACTGATGGTGATCGTTTGATCACCTACCGAGAGGTATCCTCGCTCCTGCAACTGGCCGACGACCGCTTTGACCTGATCGAGGTCCAATGCAGTTCGGGTGGATAATTCGAGAGGCGAGAGCTCGAGCGGCCCTTCCTCTGTGACGTCGACCGCATGGAGGAGGGTGTTCAGCACCCGGATGGTGGGATCGGGCAGCAGGAAGTTCTCGATTTGCTCGCCCGCCCGCTGCAGGCGCCGAGCGAGCTGCTGCATGACGCCCTCCCCTAGGTCAGGGCGGCGACGCACGAGCGCCCGAAAGGTGTCGCTCTCGATAACCAGCGCAGTCACGGGCTCCATCGCTTGAGCGGTCGCGGAGCGATGCGCCCCCGGCAAGAGAGCCTCTTCACCGATTAGCTCCTCCGCCCCGTAAAGGCCGATGCTTCGTTCGACCCCTCGCGCGCGCTTGACGAGCTGTACTCTGCCCGTGCGGATCAGGTAGAGCTCCGTTGCAGGGGCTCCCGCGTAGTAGAGGGTCGTCCCAGCGGAAAAGCTCCGGTAGTACCGATCGATTCCGATCTCATCGGTCGAATCCGCCATCCGGTTCAGTTACCCCACTTGGCGTAAGCGCCGCAACCGCTATCAGGCCAGGTGGCAGGCAACCTCGTGCCCCGGCTCGAGCGCCCGAAGCGCTGGAACCTCTCGATCACACAGGCCTTTTTCGGCGATCGGGCATCGAGGGTGAAAGGCACAACCGCTAGGAGGATCGATTGGGCTCGGCACGTCACCCTCCAACAACAAGCGCCGTTTGCGGGCTGTCGGGTCGGGCTCGGGAGCGGCGCTCAGAAGAGCTTCGGTATAGGGATGACGGGGTTTGTTGTAGATCTGATCCGAGCTCGCGAGCTCCACCACGCGGCCGAGGTACATGACCGCCACGCGTCGGCTAACGTGCTCGACGACATGTAGATCGTGGGCGATGAATAGATAGCTCAGGCCAAGCTCTTCTTGAAGGTCGCTGAGGAGGTTCACGATCTGCGCCTGAATGGAGACGTCGAGGGCGCTGACCGGCTCGTCTGCCACGATGAAGCTGGGGGAGACGGCCAGTGCGCGCGCGATGCCGATGCGTTGGCGCTGTCCGCCGGAGAACTCGTGCGGATAGCGTCGCATGTGCTCGGGCCGCAACCCAACCCGTTCGAGCAACGCGGCGATGCGCTCCTGCTCCTCCGATGCGGAGCTCACCATCCCGTGCACGCGCAACGCTTCGGACAGCGCAGCCTGTACCGTCATGCGGGGGTTCAACGAGCTGTAGGGATCCTGAAAGATGATTTGCATCTTGCTGCGGATCGGTCGCAGCGCCGACTGCGACAGACTGGTGATGTCTTGCCCCTCGAAGTAGACGCGCCCGCTCGTCGGCTCCTGGAGCCGCAGCAACAACCGCCCCAACGTGCTCTTGCCGCAACCGGACTCTCCGACGAGGCCCAGGGTTTCGCCCGGCATCACCTCCAGGCTGACGCCGTCGACGGCGCGCAGCTCCGCATGGCCACGCCTGATGCCGCGCGACGGGCCGCGAAACGACTTGCGTAGCGACTCGGCGCGTATGATCGGTTTCCTGCTCATGCCGACGCCTCGGCGTGAAAGCACGAAACCGCACTTTGATCGAGTTGCTGCAAGGTCGGCTCGCCCGCGCGGCACGCGTCGGTGACGAGGCCGCAGCGATCTTGAAAACGGCACCCCGTCGGCAGCTCGCGCAAGTCGGGAACGATTCCCGGGATGGTCGGCAGCCGTTCCCCACGATTACGGGCGCTCGGCAAACTGTGCAGCAACCCCCGTGTGTACGGATGGCGCGGCGTTTGAAACAAGACGTTGGTCTCCGCTTGCTCGACGATCTTGCCTGCGTACATGACGGCAATCTCGTGTGCGAACTCCGCCATCACACCGAGATCGTGACTGATGAAGATGATGCTCATGCCAAGCTCTTGCTGCAACGAACGGAGCAAATCCAGGATCTGCGCCTGAATCGTAACGTCGAGCGCCGTCGTGGGCTCATCGGCAATCAAGAGTCGCGGCTCGCACGCGAGCGCCATCGCGATCATCACGCGCTGCCGCATGCCACCAGATAGCGTGTGCGGATAGGACTCGATCCGCTCCGTAGGAGCGGGGATCCCGACCAAATCCAGTAACTCGATTGCGCGGGCCTTGGCGGCG
Source organism: uncultured bacterium (assembly GCA_937984275.1). GTDB lineage: Bacteria > Myxococcota_A > Polyangia > Polyangiales > Houyiibacteriaceae > SG8-38. The sequence continues at coordinate 19,824 of CALJYC010000044.1, forward strand.
CGGCGGCTCACGTCCTGGTGAAGTCGGATCGCCTCCACGATCTGCGAGCCAACTGTATACACCGGATTGAGCGACGTCATCGGTTCCTGAAAAATCATCGAGATCTCGTTGCCCCGCAGGCTCCGCATCTCCGATTCGCGAAGCTGGAATAGGTCGCGGCCTTCGAATAACGCCTCGCCGCCCTCGATGAACCCCGGCGGGCTCGGGATGAGGCGCATGATCGACAACGACGTGACGCTCTTCCCACAACCACTCTCCCCGACGATGCCGAGCGTGCGGCCGGGAAGCACGTCGAACGAGACGTCGTCGACGGCTCTCAAGTAACCCTCGTCGGTCTCGAACGCCGTGACCAGGTGGCGCAGGCTTAGCAGGGGCTCGGTCATGCGGCGCTACCTTAGCACCGGTCCGCCGATGCTCGGCCTTTCATGAGCACGAGGCGAATTCGATCGACATGCCGGGGCTCGGCGTTTGCTGAAAGGCCCCCTCCGGAACGTTGGGGTTCAACGAGATCGATTTCACGCGAACCGAGGTGTCGGCGTCATTGACCTCATCGACAAACCGAACGTTCGTGGGAAACGACTGGCCCTCGACGTCGACGTAGTCGTCATACGTCGCCTCCCAGCGCATCTTGCCGTCAGGGGCGCGCTCGGTGGATCGCCGGAGCGTCAATCGTTGGGCCTCCGGAAGCTTGTCCCGGTCGGCGTCATCGACGGAGAACGCGACCTCCTGGGTGGTACCGTCCGCGGCACCGAGCGTCACGACATAGCGCCCGTCGCGACACTCCATCGACCGCTCGGTCGCGTCGATCATTGGTGTGTCGCCGGTGAGAAGCCGAAGCACGTTCTCCGCGTCAACCGAGATCCCCAACAAGCGGGCGATATTCTCGGGACACGTCGGGCCGTGCAGGAACACGCCTTCGCGCAAATCGCTGAGCTGGAAGGTGTCCCCATCGCTCGTCAACACGGCCGCGGGCCCCACCTGTGTCATGACATCGAAACGAACGCGGTTCGGCTGCTCGAGAAACATCAACACCGTGCCGCGAATGCGACCATTGCGGCCCCATTGCGTCACGCGAGCTTCGGCCTTGATCGACTGCCAGCCGGATTGACGGCTAGCGTGATCGTCTAGCGCTTTCCCAGCGTCCGTACGAGCTTGTACGGGACACGCAGGCGCTGTCTTGCAGCCTGTGACGGCCAACGACAACAAGAACAACGCGGTGAGCCACCCGCGCGTCACTAGTTGTCTGGAGCTCCCAAGTCGATCCAGTCTTCGACGACCTGGATCAGCGGCTCGGCGATTGACCCAGGGGGCGGCATCACCGTGCCACAAGCCGGAGGATTGTTGCGCATCTTGTCGAGCAAGAGTGAGTTGTCCGAAACGCCTGGAACCACGAGCGTGCCGAAAGTGGCACACACGCCTCCGGTGTAGGCCGAAGCGTTGACCACCGCCGGATACGAGTCCCCGGCCCAGTCGCTGGTGTTGGTCTTGTCGAAGCCGCTCAGGTCCAACGCTTCGACCGCCGCCCCACTCGGATCCGCGCCGCCTGGGATTCGGGTGCCGAACGGATTGTTTGGATTCTGGTCGTCGTTGTTGTTGGGCGGTCCGTGACAGGCAACGCACTCGGTGAACATGATGCTCCAGTAGATCTCGCTCCACTCCGGCGCGGGGAGCGCCCCTTGCGGCCCGGAGTAGACGCAGATCTCGTCGTCGACGCTAGCGCAGGGCTGGAGCTCGTCCTCCGGGGATGTCGCGATCTCGGTGCGCGCGATGACAGGCGACTGACAAGCGAGCCAGTTGCGGACGATCTCTTGGCCCTCCTCGGATCGGATCGAGGGCAGCAGCGACTCGCCGTCTTTGCGGAGCCAAGGCGTGGGATTCTCCGCGAGCACTCCGGCTTCGCCCGGCGGCATCGCACCCGCGCGAATCTCCTGAATCATGCCCTCGGCCCAGCTGTTGATGCTGCTCTGGTTGCCGTATAGGCGCCCAATCCGATCCGCATAGGGGGGCGACTGGTCATCGCAGTCGTCGAATGGAACCGTGCACGCGAGCGCCACGTCGAAGTTCAGCCCTGCTGGAACACCAACCCGGTTGGCTCCTACAGCGGCGGGCGCATGACAAAACGTTCCATCGCCGCAGGTGGATTGCACCAGGGCTTGCCCCTCATACATCGGCAGGCCGTCGGTGACGCGAGACGCGATGTCGAACGCAGCGGGCCCGGGAATCGCGCGCCCGTCCGTCGTTTGGCCGTCCAGATTGCATTCACCGAGGTCGCGCTTACAGCCCCCAATGCTCGTCAGGGCGCTCGCAATGAGCACAAGTGAGCAAGCAAGAGCGGGGCCGCGAAGCATCTGAGCCGGCAAATTGCTTCTGATGCCCCGCGGAGTCAAGCGAGATGCGCGGCCCCGCTCAGGCTGCGGGCCGGAGGTGCCCCAGGCGATCGCGGAGCTTTTGACGGGCCCGGACCTCGAGCTGCCGGATCCGCTCCTTGCTGACACCCATCTCGCGGCCGAGCGCCGCAAGCGTGCAAGGCTCCTCGGAAAGGATGCGCGCCTCGATGATTCGCTGCTCGCGCGTGGTCAAGCTCGCCATCGCCGACTGCAACGCGGCACGCACGTGGTGCACCGATTCGGAACGCGCAAAACACTCTTCAGGAGTCGGCTGCTTGTAGGTCATGCGCTCCATCGCAGTGGGCGCATCGGACACCGACGCGTCGAGAGAGAGGTCTCCGCGCGCCAACAACGGCCACAGCTGTTTCGCGCGAGTGAGCGGCATCCCACTTTCTTCGGCAAGCGCCTGCGGCGACTCGAAGGCCTGGCGCCGAAATGCGCGCATGGCCCGACGCTCGGTGCGCGTCGTCCCCAACCGGACGATCCGATAGGAGCGCACGACGTAGTCGCGAATCTCAGCGCGAATCCAATACGCCGCGTACGTGATCAGCCGGCAGTTCTTTTCAGGGTCGAACCTCGACGCGGCCTTCAACAGTCCGAGGTTGCCCTGCTGAACCAAATCTTCGAGGGGAACACCCCAGCGCCGATACTCGCGCGCGATGGAGATGACGAACGGCAGGCTCGACTCGATCAAGCGAGCCCCGGCGGATTGCTTACCCTCCGCCCAACTCTGCGCGAGCTCACGTTCGGTCTCGGCGTCTAGGATCTCGATCCGCTTGAGTGAAGCACGGTATCGGTCCAAGGCCGTTGCAGTGACAATGGTCGGCATGCCTGACCGCTGCTGCACTATCTGTGCCGAACGAACAAGCACCGAAAACGTGGGAAAACCCAGCGTGTGTCCCCCGCGGCGCGGCGTTTTGCCACATGCGGCAACCTCTTCGCCGCGGCAGCGGCGGCAAGACTTGCGCCACCCGCGCAAGACTTGCAGATGCGCAGAAAGGCTGGAGTTTTCCGTGTGAGCTTTGCTGGTGCACTCAATTATGCTAGTTTCGGTGCGTGGAAGTCGTCCTTCGCAAAGTTGGCCGGAAGTCGGGTCGAGCTGTCGTTGGGCGTCTCTTGCGGCCGCCTCGGAAGGGCTCCGTCGTCGTCATCGAGTTTGCCGATGGACTCCACGAGTACGTCACCACGCCGGTGAAGCGCGTGCTTCAACTTTGCGGGCAGGACGGGTTGGACACCTATTACCTGCAAACCGCGAATAGCCGCTACCGCCTCGAGGTTCGTTCGAACGAATCCGGCGTGATTGATCAGCCCGTCGCGAACTGAGCCGAGCCGGTCACGAGCTTGCCGAGCTTGCCGACCAGCTGGTCGAGCACGGTTTGTAGCTGCGCAAAGTCGCTCTTCTTGATCTCACTCGTCTGTTCGTCGACGTAGAGCGCGCGGTTGAGCTCGATCTGAACGGCATGCTGACGGCGTTTGGGGGCGCCATAGCTCGAGGTCGTCCACCCACCGCGATACGGGTCGTCGTGCTTCACGCTCAAACCGGCGGCGCGAAAATGCGAATCAATGAGATCGATAATACGACCATCGGCGGTGGAACGTCCGCGCGTGCCGGGGACGATGTCGGCACGACGCACCTCCGCCCCACCTACCATTCGCCGGCCAGACGAGGGCATTGAATGCGCGGCCAGGATCACGACTTGACCGTGCTGCTCCCGTATCTGCGCCGCAACCTCGCGCAGCGTCCGGTGATAGGGCTCATAGTAGAGATCTAGTCTTCGGGTGAACTGTTTGACGGTGAGCGGCGCACGCAGCAATGGCGTCCCGTCCGTCCTAGCGCGCCAAACGACCCCGCGCGCTGGGATGTGGCGCGCCTTCGGGTGCCTCGGCACCGCCGCCGAGTCGACCTCGTCGGGACCGCGGTTGAGATCAACGACATACCGGGATACCCGTGACACCAGGAGGGTCGCGCCGTTCTCCGGAGCACGTTGGTAGAGTTGATCGACGTAGATGTCGGAGTCGCGCAACATGGCCAACGGCGTCGCGTCGATCTCGGATTCGACCGCAGGGGGAACCTGCAAGCCCGAATGCGGAACTTCGACGAGCACGGGGCTCGGAGTGGTTCTTGGGTGGGTTAACTCGACGAAAGTCACGCGGGGCTCAAGCGCTATACGATTCTCGGAAGGGCATCTGCGAAGGACTCACCTTGGTCCGAACCAGCCCACACGCAAGCCCTAGATAGAGCGCGCGGTAGACCGGCTCCAGATCCGCCCCCGAAGCGCTCTCCCGAGCCAACACGCCCCCGAGAGTCGTATCGCCCGAAACCGAGTCGAGCACGCCGATCCATGGGGGGGGCAGACGAAATGCCGTCAGGGGAGGACCATCTTCACAGCGCTCGACCACCCGCTCGCGAAGCGGCTCGAGCACCGATTCGATCTCCTCCAGGTGTGCCTCGCTCGCCGCGTCTCGCAGAAGCTCGTACGGGTCTTGTCCCGTCGGGAAGGTCTCTTCGTGACTGCGAGCGCCACGCACGAATGCCCACTCGCCGCGCCGCCAACGGAACGACTCCATCAATCGGCCACGAACCTGATCGCCGATCGCCCTGAACAGCTCGACCGGGCGCAGGATCCCGAGCCCGACGAGCGCGTCCCCGAGACGCCCGCCGTACTTTGGCAGGAGCGCCAACGCCATCTCGATCTCCATCCGCAAGCACTGACCGGTCGCCACCAGGTACTCCCCCAGAAGCTCCGACTTGTCCGTCGACGCAACGAAGTCGGGCTTGCCATCGACGAAGTAGATCTTCTTGCGCCGGTTACGCTGCCATAGGTGCAACACGCCGGTCTGTTGCCTGGAGATGATGTCGTAGAAAACCGGCAGCAGAGTCGCCGCCCGGAGCTGCCCTTGCTTCTCGGCCTGCGCAAGCTCTTCGAGCTTCCATTGAAGCCCAGGCGACGTGACGAAACGTGTGAGCTCGGGGAGGTGCGATGGATCGAGGTACGTACCGTCGGCCTTGGAGATCTTGCTGCTGCGGCTGTCGATGACGCCCGTCGTGAGGAGCTGGATCAGGCGCGGGTAGCTCATCGGCCCCATCACGCTGCCGTCGGTCAGCTGAACGCGATAGATCGTCGGTGAGGTGACGGCTTGCGGCCCGATCAGTTCCTGCCCCGCGTGGTGCATCAGGTCGCTATCCACCAAGGAGGGTACTTTGGCGCCCGGAAGGTGGAGATCGGGGCCCTCGCCTTCCACCAGATTGAGCTGGGAGAGGAGGCGGGCCACCCGATCGGGGCCGTGCCCCATCCCTCGACGCCGAATCACCTCCGCGCACGCCTCGGCAAACGCGCCCGCGGTCGGCCGTTCTGCAGGGTCACGCTGCAGGCCACCAAGAACGACGGCACGGATGTCTTGTGGGATGCGCCGCTCGCATCGTGCGAGCACTCGAAGGTCCCCATCTCGAATCTGCAGGAGGACGTTCAGCTCGCTCTCTCCCTGGAACAGCGGCTCGCCGATCAGCATTTCAGCCAGGACGGTCGAAAGCGTGAACACGTCGCTCTTGCCGCTGAGCTCCTTTCCGAGCACCTGTTCAGGGGACATGTACCCGAGCTTGCCGCGAACCTGGCCATCTTCGGTGGTTGGGGCACGGCTTCGAACAGTTGCGATGCCAAAGTCGGTGAGCTTCACATGACCGGTACGGCTCAGCAGAATGTTGGCCGGGCTGACGTCGCGATGGACGAACTCGAGCGGCTCCCCCTCGTCGTCGACCGCGTGATGAGCGTAATCGAGGGCTTGGGCAGTTTGATAGGCAATGTGGAGCGCCACGTCCCAGGGGATCGGCGAATCCTCGGGCGCGCTGCGTAGCAGCCGGCTCACGTTGGATCCGTCGACGAGCTCCATGACGAGCACGAGGTCGTCGCCCATCGTGCCGAAGTCGAACACCTGAACAATGTTGGGGTGTTCGAGCAGAGCCGCGAGGCGCGCTTCGTCGATGAACATCCAAACGAAGTCCGGATCACTCGAATACTGCGGCAGAATTCGCTTCAGAGCCACGCGCTTCGAGAAGCCGTGCAGACCTTCACGACGAGCAACGAAAACCTCGGCCATCCCCCCCGCCGCCAAGCGACGCTCGATGTGGTACGGCCCGAGTAGCGGCCGTTCTTCACTCACACATCCCTCCGTTAGTGACCGGCGCATCCATCATAAGCGCGTGAGGCACCGACTGTCAGCTTACTCCCCGTTTCAGCCAGAGCGGAACACTTGGGGCTCCGCTTCATTCCTGTTTATCATACCAATATCCACTGGGTACGGGGGAACCATGGGGATTGTTCGGAAGACGTCGCGCTCTAAGAAATCAAAGGATCCGCTTCTCGGGAAAGTCGTTGCCGGTCGATATCGACTGGAATCGATGCTCGGCGAAGGCGGAATGGGTGTCGTCTATCGAGCACGACACGTGCTCATCGACCGCGTCGTCGCGCTGAAGCTGATTCGGCCTGACTTGCGAGGCGAGACGCACTTGCGCGCTTGGATGGTACGCGAGGCGCGCGCGGCGAACCGCGTCGACCACGCACACATCGTCGACATTCACGATGTCGGAGAGACGGAAGACGGAGAGCTCTATCTGGTGATGGAGTACCTGATCGGGGATTCGCTCTCGTCGCAGATCGCGAAAGGCCCGATGCCGATTGCGCGCGCGGTCGACATCCTCGAGCAGATGACTGCGGCACTTGCGCGTGCACACGATCTCGGCGTCGTACACCGCGACCTGAAGAGCGACAACATCATGATCACGGCGCGCGGCGGCCGAAAAGACTTCGTGAAGATCTTGGACTTCGGTCTGGCTGCGCTGACGCGTGACCCGCGTCTCGCGCCCAAGGGCGCCGTCTTCGGGACGCCCGAGTACATGTCACCAGAGCAGGCGCGCGGCGAAGACGCCATCTCGTCGAGCGATCTGTACGCACTCGGTGTGCTGTTCTTCGAGATGCTCACCGGACGGCTTCCTTTCCGTTCGGGAGATCGAGACGAGCTGCTCGAGATGCAGCGAAAGGCCAAGGCGCCGAGCCCTCGGAAATACCGCCCGGAGATTCCGGAGCAGGCCGAGCAAATCATTCTCAAGCTGCTCGAGAAGAAGGCGGAAGACCGTTTCCGCGATGGGCACCATCTCAAAGAGGAGCTCAAGGAGATGCAGCGGTCCCTTCCCTCGCGGGAGTGGGATGCGCCAACCGATGTTGCGCCTGTAGCACCACCGCCACCGCCGCCAGCGCAGACGCCGGGAGTGGTCGAATGGAGCGGCACCGCCGCAAACTTCCTTCGGGCAGTTGCACGAGCCTACCCGGACGGGGATGCGCCGGCCGAGGTGCAAGGCGCGTCGGACAAGATTTGGGAGCTCGCATCGCGGGCGTCCAGGCTCGAGGGAGAGCTAGAGAGTCATTCGAAGAAGCTCGAGGCAATCGAAAAGCGCGGCCGAGGCCTTCGTGCTGAAATCGGTCGTAAGGTCGAAGACCTGGCCGGTGAAGAATCGCGCGCCTTGCGCGATGCGTCGTCGGAGCGCGACGTCCTGAGCCACCTGATCCTGAAGCGGAAGCGAGCCCAGCGCGAGCACCAGACCGCGCAGGCCGAGGCGAAGGCGGCGGGCAACAACATCGAACGGATCCGGCGCGGATACGAATCACTTGGCGCGACCCGCGCCCAGGTCGAAGTCCTCGAAAGCGTATCGCGCGACTACGAACGCCGTGCGCGCTCGAAGGAGGACATCGCCGCCGAACGGCGGAAGCAAATCGAAGAGCTGCGCGCCCAACTGAAACGATACAGCGAGGCCCTCGAAAACGATTTGCAGACCGGCCGCGAGCGAATCGCCAACCGCGTCCGAGAGGCCCTCGCCTACGAGAAGGCCTTCAGCGACGCCTCGAACCTGCTGCTCGACCACCTCCGCGATAAAACGGAATGCCGAGAGCTCCTCGAAGACATCGACAAACGCCGCAACGGCAAAGACCCCGACGACAAGCCATCCGAGCTCCAAGAGCTAATGCAAAAACACGTCGCCGCCCGATAGCTAGAGCGCCGTAAGAGACCCTCCACAAGACAATGGCGAACGCAGCGGCTCCTAACCGCCCCTCGTATGTCGACTTCTCCAGAGGAGAACGGCTCGCGATGGGCAGCACAGTGATTGGGTCGGCGCCTAGCCGTGTGTCGACATATGCAGCCGTGCCGACGGGGCTCCCAATCGCGAGCACGCCCGTCGCGAGCCGTTCTCCGCTGACTCATTTCGGAAGCGCTGGGGCCGCTTAGTAGCCGAGGTCGGACTCGAACCGACACATCCAAAGGATACCGGATTTTGAATCCGGCGCGTCTGCCAATTCCGCCACTCGGCCGAGGGGGCCGGACTTATAGCAGGCCCCAGGCGGCGTGCATTCCTGAAAGGTAGGGCGCGAGCCCCGTGGTCGCCGCGGCGCGTCGACTTTGCGGGGTGGGTTCGCTAGGCTCGGCCCAACTAGAAGGGGCTCGATACATGACAAGGACCGCGATTCTGGGGCTGGGGCATTACGTGCCCTCGAAGGTCGTCACCAACGACGACCTCGCGAAAATGTTCGACACGAGCGACGAGTGGATCCAGCAGCGCACAGGCATCAAAGAGCGCCGCTACATCGAGGAAAGCGGCACCGGAGCCAGTGACCTCGCCGTGCCGGCCGCCAAGATGGCCTGTGAAAACGCCGGGATCGACGTGTCTGAGATCGACGCAATCATCTTCGCAACGCTTTCTCCCGACTTCAACTTCCCCGGCAGCGGCTGCTTCTTGGGCGACAAGCTCGGCCTCGGGGGGGTGCCCGCACTCGATGTGCGCAACCAGTGCAGTGGCTTTCTCTACGGCATGCAGATCGCCGACGCGTGGATTCGATGCGGTATGTACAAGCGCGTCCTACTGGTGGGTGCCGAGGTCCACTCGACCGCGCTCGACTTCAGCGACGAAGGTCGCGACGTGACGGTTCTTTTCGGCGACGGTGCGGCTTGCGCGCTCTTGGGGCCCAGTGACGACGACGATCGGGGAGTCCTCGACGTCGAAGTCCACGCAGACGGAAGCGGCGCGAAGGAGCTCTGGCTCGAGGGACCAGCCAGCGCGTACAAACCTCGCCTCACCCACGAGATGATCGACAACAAATCGGTCTACCCGGCGATGAACGGCCGCCACGTGTTCCGATGGGCTACGGCCAAGATGCCGGAGGTAAGCAAGTCGGTGTTGGAGCGCAACGGGGTGTCGATCGAGGACCTCGACCTGGTGGTCCCGCACCAAGCCAACAAGCGGATCAACGAATTCGTGTCGCAGAAACTCGCGATCCCACCCGAGAAGGTCGTCCACAACATCCAGAAGTACGGCAACACGACCGCCGCATCGATCCCCCTCGCGCTCAGCGAGGCCGTGCAGGAAGGCCGCGCCAAGAAGGGCGACCTGATTCTCATGCCCGCGTTTGGCTCCGGTTTCACCTGGGGCGCGGCGCTCGTGCGGCTCTAACCCGTGTTTCCGAAGGCCGACCGCGTTGCTGTCGTGCTAAACGGCAACGCACGGCAGGTCACTGACGAGCTCGTCGAAAGCTTCGATCAACTGGTCGGAAGCGGCGACCTCTTCTTATCGAGCAGCTTGGACGAGGCGCACGGCATCGCGCTCGAAATCGTCGAGTCTCGCTATCCGGTGGTATTGACGGGAGGCGGCGATGGGACCTTCGTGCAAATGGTTACGGCGATCACGAAAGAGGCGCGCAGCCGAGACCAGGAACCACCGCGCTTTGGTCTGCTGAAGCTCGGTACCGGCAACTCGCTCGCATGGGCGCTCGGCGCGGGGACTTCGCGCAAAGGCGTGTTCGCCGACTTGGCTCGGTTGCGGCATGACAGCGCCCACCGAGATTTTCGTCTCATCGAAGTGCAGGATCTGCTCACGCCGTTCGCGGGCGCAGGGTTCGACGCGCTGGGGCTCAAGCATTTCCACGAGGTTCGTTCCGTCATGCGTCACTTGCCATGGGTCGGGAAGCGCGCGACAGGCGCGATCTCCTACGCGATCTCGATCCCGACACTGACGATCCCCGAGCTCGCCCTTCGGCCGCGGATGGAGGTGAGGATCGTCAACCGTGGCGCGGCGGAACGTCTCGACCAGAACGGCCAGCCGTGCGGCTCGCCGATCGAACGAGGTGAAGTCATTTTCGAAGGCGCGTGCATCGCAGCGTTGGTGTCGACGATCCCGTACTGGGGATTCGGTGTGCGGGTGTTCCCGTTCGCCGACCGACGCCCCGCGGACCGCTTTTGTCTGCGCGTGGTCGCGACGAGCCCACTACACGTTGCTGCACACATGCTCAGCGTATGGAAGGGGACCTACCGCGACGAGAAGCTGATCGACGTCTACGCCGAGGACGTCGAGTTCGAGTTCGACAAGCCGACCGCAATCGAAATCGGTGGTGATCCCGCGGGGATGACGGACTCCATGCGCGCTCGATTGCACCCGGATCCGGTCAAGCTCATCGACTACGACGCTCCGTAACCCTCTCCAGCCGAGCGTCCCTCCGAGAGGATTTCGATGGCCGGCGCCCGGGTTCTGAGCGGAAAAAGGGAATTTTGTTACCTTTCTCTCAGTAGGGCTGTAATAATACAGAAATACCAATGCGGGGATTTAGGAATTGGATCATGCTGGGGGCCGGATGTGCCGCCGCTTTGCTCGTCGCCTTCGGGGGGGCATCAGCCGAATCGGTCGAAGGATCGGTTCAAGGCGACAAGGGCAAGCAGGCGAGCTCCGGCGCCAGTCAACACGACTACTACTGGAAGGTTTGGAACGGCGCCCTTCCGGAGCAACGCGACAAGGACGATCACGACGACGTGCTTGCGGTGCTGACAGGCAAGTTCACCGGACCGCCGATCGGCTGCAAGTTCCGCTTCCGCGGAGGCGGGCTCGATCCTTCGACGATCGCTGCACGCTCGGGAACGACCGTTCGAATCGAGAACGGGGACGCGTTTACGCACGAGCTCTCGGTCGACGGACTACCCGGCTTCACGCCTCTCGAATCCGGCCCGGGCAAGGCACGGGCGATTCCCGTTCCGGTCGGTGGACCATGGGAGCTCGGTGACCGCATTTATGGGCACGTCGACGGCCACCTACACTCGATGCGCGAGCTCGTCGCCTGCGCGACGGTCACGCCGAGCGGCAAGTTTCGGTTCGATAAAGTTCCGCCAGGCCCATACTCGTTGAGAATTCTTCGGGGGTCCGAGCAAGTGGCCATGCGCCGTGTCACCGTACCGGCAGGCAAAACACTGAAGGTCGATCCGCTCAGCCTGAGCAAGAGTCGGAGGAAGTAACCGATGTTGTCTCGCCTTTGGTACTTGGTTCTAGCTTTGGCCGTCGGGGGAGCGCTTGCAGGCGCGTTCTTGAACAAGTCGGCCGCCAGTCGGGAAGCCGAATTCCAGCTCGGAGAGCAGCTACGCCGCGACCGAATCGAAGCGGAGTTATGGATGCGACTCGACGCACGGCTTCGTTTGGACGCCTTGGCATCCGTCGCAGTCGAGCCGGAGGTTCGGCAGACTCTGCGTAGCTCGAGCGGTCGCGCCGGGACGCCCCCAACAGCCACGCGCAAGCGGCTGAGCCAGAAGCTCGGCATGCTCAACGCCAAGCTCGAAGAGGGCAAGGGAGACATGGTCTTCGCCGTAGACACGGAGGGCGAGGTCGTGGCCACGCTCGACAAGAACGCGATGGGATCGGAGCGGCTCGACAAGATGCCGCTCGTCCGTGACGCGCTCCGAGGTTTCATGCGAGACGACGTGTGGGTCTACAACGGTGAGGTCTTCAGAATGGCCGCGCGCCCCGTCTTCGACGGCGGCCGCTATGTGGGCGCGATCGTGCACGGCATGGCGATTGGGGACGACCTCGCGAGGCGTCTCGGGAGCAAGCTTCCGAACGCGTCGGTCGTGTTCTTCTTCCGCGATCGATTGATTGGGGCTCATGTGGGCGGAGCCAAAGCGCCAAGCAGCGCCGAGCTCAAGAACGGACTCTCGCCCGCGCTTGCCAGCATGGAGAACGGCGAAGGCTCGATCGAGATCGGCGAGCGCACTCGCGTGATCGCGTCGCCCGTTCGCGGCGAGGCTGCGCATGCCGAGGTGGGCTACGTCATTGGCCGCAAGGGAAGCACCGTCGGCCTCGGCGGGCTGTTCGCGAATACCTTCAAGGAAGACGTTGCGTCGCTGCCGTGGCTAGTCGTCATCGGAATTCCCCTCTTGCTCCTGCTCCTCGGCTTGTTCCTGCTCTACCTGGAGCACGACAAGGCAGTCGGGATTCTTCGTAAGGCCAGCGAAAGCCTCGCGAAGAGCGAGCTGAGTAGTCTTCCCGAGGGAGAGCTGCGACGCCACTACCGCAAGATCGCCGAGAACTTCAATGGCGCGCTTCGTGCGGGCGTCGGATTCAAAGAAGACAGGGCCGAACGCGCCTCGGTCGACCTCGACCAGATCCTCAACACTACGCGCGATAGCGCTGACTCGGGTTACTTCGGTTTCTCCGACGAGGCGCCCACGGCCAAGCAGGTCTCACTCGACGATCCCGAGCCGGCGCGAAAACCGGCGGCGAGTTCGCAGCATATGACGCCCATTAAGCCGGATCCAATCGGCAAGAGCGTGGCAGCCAAAACAGATCACGGTGCGGTGACTGCACCGCCGCAGGGAACACCGACGGCGCGCCCCGATGGCGCACCAACCGCCCGCCCGCAGCGCTCGCCTTCGTCGCGGCCGCAGCGCTCCCCATCATCTTGGCCAGCGCGCGCGCCGTCTTCGCGTCACCCGGTGACCGCAACTGTTCGGCACGGCGAGGATCATTTCAACACTGCGCCGGACGACCCACCGACTCGTCCGAACGCGATGCTTGACGACTACGATGGATTTGATCATCCCGAAGAGAACACCCAGATCAAGCACGTGCCACAGGAGCTACTCGAAGCTTCCGCACCGGCGGTGCAAGGCGAGGAGACGCACTTCCGTGAGGTGTTCGACCGGTTCGTCGCGACGCAAGAAGAATGTGGTGCTCCGGTGAACGGGCTCACCTTCGACAAGTTTGTACGCAAGCTTCATGCCGCCCGCGAGCAGGTCATGAAACGCCACGATGCGGCCTCCGTACGCTTCACCGTGTACGTAAAAGACGGCCGCGCAGCGCTCAAAGCCAGTCCAGTCAAACAGTGAGTTGACCGCGGGGAACCGCGGCTCTAGTTTAATGAATGGTCTCTCTGTTGTTGCAGGTGAGGAAGGAGTAGTGAATCCCTGACTAGGTCGATTCGGGAGCTTTCAACGTACGTGGTGTGCGGACCCGGCTAGCGTCATCGGGGGGCCTAAAGCGTGCGACACCGGTTCCCACCTACTAGTAAATTGTAGGGGTTCGACTCAATATTAGATCCCACGGCAACAACGGTCCGGGCTATTTGGGGGGCCGACTCGAAAGAGTCGGCTCTTCGTTTATGGGGACTGTCTCCTTTTCAGGATCGTTAACCCTTCGGAAAAGGGGACTGTCCCCTTTTTCTTCTTTATTGGCTGGGGGCGGTTAGGCGGGCGATTCGGACGCCTAGGCGGAAGTACCAGGGCTTTTTGTCGTAC
>CALJYC010000045.1 GCA_937984275.1 uncultured bacterium
GAAATCACCTGGGCTGAGCTCCCGCAGGTCTTCGAGAAAGCGCTGCTGCTGACGGCGCGTCTGGCGTTTGACGCGACGCTGACGTACGCGCGACCCGAAGATCTCCTCTTCGGTGACGTAGGCGACGCCTTCGCTCCACAACACGAATCCGTCCCGGAGCTCGCCCAAGCGCACGCCGTCCAAGACGGCTGCCGCCACCCCGTAGCTCCGAAGCAGGTCGATCAAGCGGTCGGCTTGGTGTTGGGTTCTGCCCACCAAAGAGACCCGCACGCCTTGCTCGGTCCACTCTTGGAGCTGATCGGCGAGCGGTTGCAGGCCTCGGTCCCCGTATGCCTTATGCGCACGAAGCTCGGAGATGAGCGCCTGCTGGTCGGAAGCGTCGATGCGAAGGAGCGCGTCCCCGGGCGGTGCGAACGCGGCGACGAGCGGGCCCTCGTCTTCGCTGGCGGCGCCGTGAACGGCCAGACGATGCGCTACGACCGGTGCGTACGATTGCAGGCGGTCAGAGAGCTCGTCCTCGCTCATGTAGTATGCTGGCAACTCGAAGGTGGGCCGGTCCCGACGTGCGGAGTGCTCGTCGGTCGCGTGGTGTTGCTCGTCGCGGAGCGACTCGGCGATGGCCATCGGGTCCGCCAACACTAGGCGCGCGTGCGGCGGGATGTAGTCGAAGAGAGTGTCGAGCCCGTCGAAATATGCGGGCAGCAGCGCATTCGAGATCAATGCGCCGGAGCCACGGTCGAGCTCGGAAATGAGCTCCCTTGCTTTCAAGGTCGGCATGTTCATCTCGTCACAGAGCTCCCGCACGACGGTCTTTGCCCGGGCGATAGCCGCTGGCGTGTCGGGAACCTCTCGTGCGGATGCGAGTTGAACCGCGTCGGTTTCGTCAGCGCTCTTTTGATCGTCGGGGTTGAAGCGGCGGATCCTAGCGACCAGGTCGTCGTCGAGCTCGATTCGGAAGGGCAGCGAGGCATCCGGTCCGTAGACATCGATCAGCGCCCCGCGCGCGGAGAACGTTCCGCGGTCCTCCACCAACGGCACGCGGAGATAGCCTAGCTCCAACAGCCGCTGCACCAACTCGTCACGCTCGATGTGCTCTGCGATCTCGATTGACAACAGTCCCGACTGGACGTGCCTCACCGGTGGGACGCGGCGTAGAAACGCGGACGCGGGCACGATCAGTACCCGCCAAGGTTGCTGTTCCGCGAGTTGCGCCAGCACCGCCATCCGCTGCATCTCGGCCCTCCGATCAGGCACGACGTCCAACAGCGGGCTCGTGTCGGAAGCGGTGAAGAGAAGAACCTCTCCGTTCTTGTCCCCGAGAAGAAAGCGCAGGTTCGACTCGTGGCGGTACGCCTCATCGAGGTTTGCAGTGACGACGACGAATCGACGTTCGGGATGAGCCTCGGCGCTCTGCGCGATGGCCCAATCGAGCGCGCCCATTGGGAGCGATGCGACGTCGATGCGTTCCTCCGAGCCGAGCGATGCGACTAGGTCACGAATCGATGCGTTCGCGTTCTCGAGCGCCGCCTCAAGTGACATCGGCGTGTTTGCGCGTCACTTGCCGGATGCGCTGGGCCAGCCATGGAGGCGTCACCACCGTGCTGGCCATCACCATGAGGACGATGGCGGCGTACACGCCAGCCGCGATGAGAGGCTGGCCTTCGAACTGAATGCCGGCGCCGACGTTGGCGAAGATCAGACCGACCTCACCGCGGGGGACCATACCGATGCCAACGGTGAGCTTGTCTGCGGTTCCGCCTCGGACACCTAGGCCCGATACGAGCTTGCCGACGATCGCTACGACCGTCAGCGCGAGCGCGAGGAGGAGTGGCTCCGTCCCAATGCCGCCGAGCTGGACCATCATCCCAGTCCGCACGAAGAAAATGGGCGCCATGACGGCAACGATCGGGCCGATGATCTCGGTGAGGTCATGCGCCGACTTGCGGCCAAATGGCTTGACGTGAACCTCGTCCAAGATGAGGCCCGCGGCAAATGCGCCGACGATTGGCGCAAGTCCTGCAGCGCCCGACACGCCGGCAAGGAGTAGACAGAGGCCGATCGCGACCGCAGCCAGGACGTCCGGTGTCCGAAGCTTCGAAGCGAAGCGAAAGACGCCCGGCATCACGTAGGCGCCGAGGAGGAGTGCTCCGATGAGGAAGCCCGCAGCGAGGCCGATGATGATGGTGAGGTCCATCGGTCCGGGAACCGCGCCGAACTCCGCGATGCTGGCTACCACGGCAAGCACGATCAGGCCCAGCACGTCATCGATGACTGCCGCGCCCAAGATGACTCGGGTCTCAGGACGCGCCATCGCGTCCAGGTCTTTCAAGACGCGCGCCGTGATGCCCACACTCGTCGCGCACAGCGTGGCGCCGATGAAGAGGTGGAGCGAAAAGGGCGCGTCGGGGAGCAGCCAGAGACTGACTCCGTATCCAAGCAGCATGGGCGCCACTACGCCGATGATTGCAACGAGGCCGGAGGTGGGTGCGACCGCTCGCATCTCGGTGAGCGTCGATTCGAGGCCCACTTCGAAGAGTAGAAGCACCACGCCAAGCTCCGCGAGGAACTCCACAGGCACGAGGTCGGCGGCGCCGTCGAAGGTGTGGATGCCGACCAGGTACAAATTGCCCAGCACGATGCCGACGCACAGCTCACCGAGCACCGCCGGCTGATTCAAGCGCACAGCAATCTCGCCGCCGAGCTTCGCGGCGAGGAGCATCCCAGCGAGAATGAGCCAGATGTCGTAGCTCAGCCCGTGTCCGTCACCGCTTGCCAGCGCGGTGGCGGGAATCGCGGCGAACAAAGCCAGCAGCAAGGAAAAGCGAGCCGGTCTGCGGCGCATCGCGCGGGACCATAGATAGGCAGGCACCGTGGGGCAAGCGCGCGGCGACAATCCCGTCTTGCCACGAGCCATAGCCTCAGGTAAATGAATGACCATTCAGTCAGGGGAGACCAATGGAACGAAGCCTATTTTCCGAGGAACACGACATCTTTCGGCGCAACTTCCGGCAGTTCGCCGAGACCCGGGTTGAGCCCCAGCAGCCAAAATGGCGGGAGCAGGGCGTCGTGGACCGGGAGATTTGGCTCGAGGCCGGTGAGTCCGGTTTCCTCTGCCCCTGGATGGAGGATGAGTACGGAGGCGCGGGGGGCGACTTCCTTCATTCGGTGATCGTCATGGAGGAGCTTTGCCGAGCCTACGAGTCGGGTTGGGCCGCGAGCCTGCACTCCGACATCATCGTTCCCTACATCCACTCATTCGGCAACCCCGAGCAAAAGGCCAAGTGGCTGCCCGGTTGTGCAAGCGGCGAGACGATCACCGCGCTTGCGATGACAGAGCCGGGGACGGGGTCCGATTTGGCCGGCATCGCAACGACCGCGAAGCGCGACGGGGACGAGTACGTGATCAACGGCGCGAAGACGTTCATTTCCAACGGAATGTCCTGCGACCTGGCCGTGGTGGCCGCTCGTACGGAGAACTCTGAAGACCCGCACCGCAGTTTGTCGTTGTTCGTCATCGAAGCGCACAGGCCCGGTTTCATCAAGAGCCGCAAGCTCGAGAAGATGGGCATGGAAAGCCAAGACACCGCGGAGCTCGCATTCGACGATTGTCGCGTGCCCGCCGAGAACCTGCTGGGTCAGGAGGGCGCGGGCTTCATGATGCTGATGCAGAAGCTCCAACAAGAGCGGCTGTGCGTGGCGATCATGTCGCAGGCGAGCGCGGAGAAGGTGCTCGAAGACGCCATCGCGTACACACAGGAACGCAAGGCGTTTGGACGATCGATTTCCAAGTTCCAGAACACGCAGTTCACGCTCGCGCAATGCGCCACCGAGATCGAGGTTGGCCGTGCTTTCCTCGACAGTCTCATCGCGCAGCACGTCGCGGGGAAGTACCTGGTCAAGGAGTGCTCCATGGCCAAGCTCTGGCAAACCGAAATGCAGGGACGAGTCGTCGACGCCTGTCTGCAGCTCTACGGTGGCTACGGCTACATGCTCGAGTACCCGATAAGCCGTGCGTACATGGACGCGCGCGTTCAACGAATCTACGCGGGCACCAACGAGATCATGAAAGTGATCATCGCGAAGCAGATGGGGCTGTAGAGCGGTCCACACTTGACCAACTCCACGTCCAATGATTATCTAAGCCAAGTGACGGCTGAGTCTGATCCCAAGGACGATGGGGATCTCCCCGCGGGTGGTGATCCGACGTCAGGGTCCGACTCGGACGCTGGGCCGCGCGTGAGCCGGATGAGTGTCGGGGGTGAGGATATCCTGGTGTTGAGTGTCCCGCTCCCGCAGCTGCAGTATCCCAAAGGCGTGACGTCCGCCGAGCAGGAAATCATCGATGCGGTGTTGCAAGGTCTCACGGTCAAGGAAATCGCCGAACGACGCGGTGCTTCCTTGCGAACCGTGACGACGCAGCTCGGCGCCATCTTTCGAAAGGCCGAGGTCAACTCTCAAGCGGAGTTGATCGCGATCATGACCGACGGCGCCGACGACGAATGATCAGAACCTCGCTGCTCGTTCGCTGCGTCTCGCTTCCGTGTGACCAATAAAAAAACGACGCGGCCGGCCAGCCCGTTTCCGACCGGCCGCGTCGATGCTCACCCCGAAGGCCGAGCAAGTGGCTGAGCGCACGATTTGGATCTCTGTCTCTCTAGCCCCTGTGAACATTTAATAGATCGTTTCGGCGCGGTAATCTATACGTAATTGTTCGCATTCCGTACGCAATTGTTTGGCGATTCTCACAGCCATGCGGATCGCACATGCCAGACGGGGTGCGACGTTACGCTGCGGCCAATGGTGTATCGAGTGCGACGTTACGCTCGCGCCAAGGCTGTAATGAAGGCCGCCATCCCGGGCCACGGCATCCCGGGCGGCAGGTTGATGATCGGTTGCTCCATGCCGAGCCCGCGCCGCCGCGCGATCTCTCTGCGGCAGTGGAGCGGATCGCCGGAGATGGTCAACGCTTCGATCATGTCGTCGGTCACCGCATCGGGCGCCATTTTCCGCGTCGCCTTGTCGCGGTAGAGGCGTTCGATTTCGTTGCACTCGTCGGCGTAGCCGAAACCGCTGAGGAGTTGCTTGTAGTAGTCGCCCATGCCGCCAATGTAGAACGAGATGAGCTCGCGTGCTTTGGACGAAGCTCCCTTGCCCGGGATCGGAATGACCGTGGTGAACGGCGAGGTTGCGATCTCGCTCGGATCGCGACCGGCTTTCGCTGCGCCCTCTGCGATCCATGCGCGGCCGTCCCCAAGGCGATTGTACGGCCAGAAGACCGGCATCCAGCCATCCGCCATTTCACCGATGCTGGTGATCGATTTCTGTTTCAGGGCAGCGACGTAAATCGGGATGCGCGGACGTGTCGGCTCAAAGTCGATCGTGAAAGGCCGGTACTGGCGAAGCTTGGTGTCGGCCTCGTTGAGGGGACGGCGATCGAGCATCGTGCGCACGACACGGATCACGTCTCGGGTCTGCGTAAGTGGCTTGTCGAAATCGCGGCCATGCAGCCCCTCGATGACGTTCTTGCCGCTCGTGCCGAGGCCCAGGATAAAACGCCCGCCACTGATCTCGTCGAGGGTTGCTGCCTGCATCGCAATCAGCGCTGGCGAACGGCTGAACACGTTGATGATGCCAGTCCCCAGCTTGATCCGCTTGGTCTTGAGAGCAATCTCGGTCAGCAGCGAAAAGACTTCATACCCCCAGACTTCGGGCAGCCAAAACGAGTCGTATCCGAGACGGTCCGCTAGGACTGCGGCCTTGACGTAGGTCTTGCGATCATAGTCCCGCCAGAAGGCTAGAAGGCCGGTGGATTGCTTGCTTAGCATGGGCTTGCTCCTCGAGAATCTTGTACGGCAGGGGTGGCGACAACGCCAGTGCACCGGGGCACGACGGAACCCCGTACCCCTCCACACGTCCACACCCACGAAAAAGGGGTCAGACCCCTTTTTCAAAGGGTTAACGATGCCGGTGTCAGTGCCAGTGTTACCTGCCGGTGAAGCGCGGCTTTCGCTTTTCGAGAAAGGCGCGGACGCCTTCCTCAAAATCTTCACTCTGGTAGCACTGCTCGATCGACGCCTTGATGCGGGCCGTATCTCGTTCCGCTTCGAGCCTAGCGAGCTCCTGCAGGCTGATCTTTGCGCTTCGAATCGTGAGGGGGGCGTTGTCGGCGATGGTGTGCGCGAGTTGGTCCACGTTTTCGTCCAACACGTCTTTGGCAAACACCTCGTTGACCAGTCCAATGTGGCGCGCCTCATTGGCGGGGACGCGCCGCGCGGTGAACAGCAAGTC
>CALJYC010000046.1 GCA_937984275.1 uncultured bacterium
ACACCCGACCCTTCAAGCCTAGGCGAGCGACAGGCCTCCATCGATGGTGACCAGGCTTCCGGTCTGCCAAGTTTGGTCGAGCACGTTGATGATGACCGCCGCGACTTCCTCGGGTTTTCCGAGCCTTCCGAGCGGGTGCAAGGCAGCCAGCGCCGCAAGCTGAGATTCGACGCGCTGCTCGAGCTCTGCCCCGCTGAGAGACTCGCCGGGGCGGAGGCGCGGGGTGCGCAGCATGTCCGTCTCCACCCCGCCCGGCAGCACGGCATTCACCCGCACGCCGGAGGACGCAAGCTCGAGGGCCAGGCCCTTCGTGAGCGTATTGAGAGCGGCCTTGGTGGCGGCGTACACCATTGTGCTCTGCGCCACACGCTCGGACAGCGTGCTCGAAACGTTGACGATCGCCCCTCCCCGTTCACGAAGATGCTCCGCGACTGCCTGCGACAACAGAAGGGGCGCGACGAGGTTGACGCGAACCTGAGCTTCGATTGAATCGAGGCCAATGGCGCCAACCGGCTCGTAGCGTGCGATGCCGGCACAGTTCACCAACCCATCGATGGATCCAAACGCATCGATGGCGCGCTGCGCCGCCTCGGGCACACGGGCCACATCCTCGAGGTCCACGGCCACCGCTCGGATACGTTCCGGCTCGGAGGCTTCGAGCGCCCTCAGGGCCTCCTCGTCGCGGGCGATGGCGACGACCTTCCCACCACAGGCTAGGATCGCCTCGACAGTCGCACGCCCGATGCCGCGGGTCGCGCCGGTGACGATCACGGTGCCTTGCGAAATCCTCATCTCACCCCAACCCCGCAATGGGGCCCCATGGTGGCTCGGCTGGAACGTCGGCCGGATCCCCGGCAACTTCGATTTCGTCCTCCGGAATGAAACGCGGCAAGTCGACGCAGAGGATCGTCTGGTGCCGGTCGGTCGGGTTCGTGTACGTATGCGCGGCGCCCCTCGGCCAGCGGTGCACCGTCCCGGGCGCGCAGGGCTGCCCCTGGCACACAAGCCCTTGTCCCAACACCATCTCGGACTCCCGCATCTGCTGATGCACGTGAAGCGGGATGGTCTTGCCTGGGGCCACATTCAACCGGTAGATGCCGGCGCCCTTGGTTTCGTAGATCACGTCAACAGTGCCGAACGGCTTGCTCTCGACCTCGAAGTTGCACCACGGGGCGGTGCGCTCGATCTCGAGCGAAGGAACGGCGAAGCCGCGAAGCGCACCGGGCTTGGTCAGGCGGACGACCGCAGAGTCGACCTGAGCGCGTCGCTCGTCGGGCGCGGGAGGCGCAAGGAGGTACCGCGCTAGCACGTGCGCAGCGGTTTCGAGCAGGCGGAAGCGGCAGCTACGCAAGAGGAACACCACCTGAGACGCGGTGGCGGCGTAGTCGATCGTGGAGCGTAGGCTCTCTTTTACCGCAGACGTTTCGGTGTGCAGACGCATCTCGATGTCGACGCGGAGCGGCTGCGAGGCGTTGCGCTCGTGCGGGTAGACCCCGACGACGCAGTCGACCATCAGCTCCTCGATGCGCAGCACATCCATGCGGCCAAGGCTATCCCATTTCGCGACTTCTGCTAGAGTCCCGCTGCTCATGAGCCAGCCCAACTCCAACCCCATGAACGACGTCGCGGAGCTTGCTGCCTTTCGACCCGTCCCGCGCACCGGCGTCATATACGTCACGGTTGAGGCGCAGAAGCGCGGTTTCAGGCTCGACGCGCCGGGCTGGTGCAACCTCGGGCAGGGGCAACCAGACACGGGGGAGCTTCCGGGCGCCCCTGAACGGGTGACCAACATCGAGGTTCAGTCGGGCGACCTCGACTACGCCCCCGTCGCCGGTGTGTGGGAGCTGCGGGAAGCGGTTGCGGGGCTCTACAACAAGCTGTTCCGCCGTGGGATGAAGTCGCAGTATTCGGCGGAGAACGTCGCCATCGCAGGCGGCGGCCGCGTCGCAGTCATGCGCGCGTGCGCAGCGATCGCGCCCATTCACCTCGGACACTTTCTGCCGGACTACACCGCTTATGAAGAGCTGCTCGACGTGTTCCGGCGGTTCTTGCCGATCCCGATCTTGCTCGACCCGAAGCAGGGATACGAGTTCACTCGCGAGGAACTCGAAGACGAGATTCTCGGTCGCGGCCTGAGCGCCATCTTGGCGAGCAACCCCTGCAACCCAACCGGCAAAGCCGTGCAGGGAGACGCGCTTGCGAGTTGGGTCGACACGGCACGGGACTTGAACTGCGCGCTCCTGCTCGACGAATTCTATTCGCACTACGTGTGGACTGGAGACCAGCCGATCGTCAGTGCGGCGCAATACGTAGAGGACGTCGACACAGACCCCATCGTCGTGTTCGACGGTCTCACGAAGAACTGGCGATACCCGGGCTTCCGCGTGAGCTGGATTGTCGGCCCGAGACGGGTCATCGAGTCGGCCGCGAGCGCGGGCTCCTTTCTCGATGGCGGCGGGGTAGCACCCATGCAGCGCGCCGCCATCGACCTCGTCCAGGAAGAGCCGACGCTTGCTGAGGCCAAGGCGCTTCACACCGAGTTCAAAAAGAAGCGGGACTTTCTCCTGAAGGCCTTAAAAGACATCGGCGTGCGGTTCGACCTCGAGCCCCAAGGCACCTTCTACGCATGGGGAGACCTCAGCGGCCTCCCGCCGTCGCTTCGCAACAGCGACGACTTCTTCCAGGCGGCCCTCGAGCAGCAGGTCATCTGCGTGCCAGGGCACTTCTTCGACGTGAACCCGGGCAAGCGCCGAACCGGCAGGCCTTCACGGTTTGTCGAACACATGCGCTTTTCCTTCGGGCCGCCGATGCCCGTGCTCGAGGAGGCCGTCGATCGGCTTCGCGCCATGGTGGCGGACGCCAACTAGGCGCACCCGCAACTAGCGAAAACCAGGTCGAAATTCGCCCATCCAACGCCGCCTTTTTGCGCTTTTTCGTTTGTGTAGGTGATCATACTACATATGACGACATCTGCAGCGGTCGCGGCGAGGATCGAGCAACAGCCACGGGAGGCAGCCCCCTTTGTGAAGTGGGTCGGGGGCAAGGGCCGATTGCTGAGCCAGCTGCGACCGCTGCTCCCTTCAGGGGTAGAGCACATGCGCCACGTCGAGCCGTTCGTCGGCGGCGGCGCGCTCTTTTTTTCGCGTCGCCCTGGGCGAGCGCTGCTGACCGACATCAACCCGACCCTGGTGGCGGCGTACTCTGCGATTCGTGACGACGTCGAAGGTGTGATCGTCGCATTGCGTGGGCTTGCCGGCCGCCACTCCAAAGAAAGCTATTACCAAGTCCGCGAGCGCTACAACCAGGGTAGGCGTGTGTCCACGTCAAAGCGGGCGGCGATGTTCATCTACCTCAACAAGACCTGCTTCAATGGATTGCATCGCGTGAACCGCAAAGGCGAGTTCAACGTGCCGGTCGGGTCGTACAAGAACCCACGCATCCTGAACGAGGACGGCCTGCATGCAGCGAGCCGCGCCCTGAAAGACGCCCAACTGAAATGCGCACCGTTCGATGCACTGCTCGAAGACGCCAAGCCCGGCGACTTCATCTACTTCGACCCGCCCTATGAGCCAGTCTCCCAAACCGCCAGCTTCACGTCGTACGCCCGCGACGGCTTCTCCCAAGAAGACCAGACGCGCCTACGCGACGTCTACAAAGCCCTCGACCGCCGAGGCTGCAAACTCATGCTCTCCAACAGCGACGTCCCCTTCATCCGCAATCTCTACAGCACCTTTAACATCGACACCGTAGCCGCCCCCCGCGCCATCAACTGCGACGCCAAAAAACGCGGCAAAGTAAGCGAAGTAATAGTCCGCAACTACCAATAAAAGTAAAAGGGGTCAGACCCCTTTATTAAAGGGTTAACCCTTTTGAAAAGGGGTCTGACCCCTTTTTCGTGCGTACGGGGGGAGGCCCCAGGCTGCGGTTGCGGCGGCGAGTGGGGCGAATACCGCGGCTATGCCGGACAAGGCGATGTGCAGGGTGTTGTCGCCACCTAGGACGTGAGTTGTCAGCGCGCCGACTAGGGGCGGGCCCAGCCCCAAGCCGACGAGGTTTGCGGCAAACAATAGGAGTGCGGATGCGAGCGCTCGCATTTCGTTGGGTGTGACCGTTTGGAGGGCGGCGATCGCTGGGCCGAAGTAGCTGCTCATCAGGAACAGGATCGGAACCGCCATCCACAGAGCCCCCTGCTGTGTGGGCATCAGAGGTCCGAGAATGCCGGGGACCAACCACAGCAACGCCGCCAGGACCACAACGCGCATGTTGGCATCGGGGTATCGATGACTCAGTCGCTCGGCCAAGAGACCCCCAGTCAACGCACCGACGCTTCCGGCGATGATGAAGATCCAGCCGAACTTGGGCCCAACTTGACTGGCCTCCGCGCCGAAGCTGCGGATCAGCATCTCGACGTACCAAGTGATCGTGCCATACCCGAGCACCGACAGCATCGAGACGCTTCCTAGGATCGATCCATAGAGTCGCGCGTGGGTGCGAAAATACCGAAGCACCTCGCGAACCGGCACCCCTTCTCCTTCGGCGCGCGTTCGACCGTGACGCTTGGGCTCTCGGATCGTCCAGACCAACGCGCCGACGGCAAAGCCCGGAAGCCCCACCAAGATGAAGGTCAGCTGCCAGGGCTCGAGTGAACCGACGATGGGAAGAAGTAGCTCCGTGTCGCCGACGGCGCCTAACACCCAGCCGCCGATCATGTACGCCATCCCCCCACCGATGGTGATCCCCAAGGTGAAGATCGACATGGCGCGCGGCAGCAGCTTGGCCGGGAAGAGGTCGCTCAGCAGTGAGTGTGCCGGCGGCGACAACGCAGCCTCGCCCACGCCGACCCCCATCCGCGCCACGAACAAGCCACCAAAGCTCCGCACCAACCCGCACACGCAAGTCATGACCGACCAAGACAACACGCCGACTCCGACGATCGTCCGCCGGCTCTTTCGGTCGGCTAAACGTCCAATAGGCAAACCGAGGACCGTATAGAAGAGCGTAAACGCCAGCCCATGCAGCAACCCGTATTGGAAGTCGGTGATTTCGAACGACTTGCGAATCGGCCCAACGAGGATCGCCATGACGTTGCGATCGATGAAGGACAGGATGTAGGCCAGCAGCAGAACAGTCAGCGCCCAGCGGGCACGGGGCCGACTGTCGGACAAATGAGCGGCGTCGGGTGTCACGATAGCGGCCGCAACCTAGCACCCCGCAGAGCCGAAGTGCCACGCCCCCCAGGGGGCCGAGCTCGCACCGCCGCTGACGCTGACACTGACACTGACACTGACACTGGCGCTGGCGCTGGCGCTGGCGCTGGCGCTGGCGCTGAAAGCGCTACTCGAGGCTGATTCGCGATGCTCGTATGAACTCGGCGGTCGCCGGGTGCTCGGTGTGTAGCAATTCCTGCGGTGTGCCCGTTGCCGCAATCTGGCCCTCGTGCAGAAAGCTCAGGTGGTCAGCGATGCGTACGACCGAGGCCATGTCGTGGCTGATCACGATCGAGGTCACCCCGAACATCTCCTCTGCGTCTGTGATCAAGTCGTCGACCATCTCCGTGGTGATCGGATCTAGGCCGGTGGTCGGCTCGTCGTAAATCAAGATTTCACTCTCGAGGATCATCGCTCGCGCGACGGCGACCCGCTTTTGCATGCCTCCGGAGAGCTGGGCCGGAAGCTTGTGGGCGGCGGCGGCCACCCCGAGCACAGACAATCGATCCATCACGCGGTCGCGCACCTCTTTGCGCGAAAGATCGGTATGCTCGCGCAGCGGGAACGCGACGTTGTCGAATACCGTCATCGAGTCGAACAGCGCAGACATCTGAAAAACCATCCCGAAGGTGCGGCGCATGGCCGCGAGATTGAGTCCTTCGAGCTTGGCGAAGTCCACACCATTGACGAGGAGCGCGCCCGAGTCGGGCTTCTCGAGACGAATCAGTTGGCGCATCAACACGGTCTTGCCCGACCCTGAAGGGCCGATGATCAAATTCGTCTTTCCGCGATAGATGTCCAGCGAAACGCCGTTCAGTACGTGATGGTCACCGTAGGTCTTGTGCACGTCACGAATCCGCACGTGGATCGGGTCGTCCTTCACTTGCGGGGGCAGCGGAGGGCGCGTCAACCGAATCAAGTTGCTCCGGAAGAGCTTCATCAGAAGAACCCTTCGCCCAAGACGAGACTCGTCACGAGGTAATCGAGCATGAGGATGGCGATGGCGCTCTGCACGACCGCGCGATTAGTCGCGCGCCCTACTCCGGCGGCGCCCCCTTTCGCGTAGAAGCCTTGGCGGCACGCGATGAGCGTAACGGCGACGCCGAACACCATCGCTTTGATCAGCCCCTGCGAAACATCGTCCCAATCGACGAGCCATTGCAACCGGTCCATGAACACCCCGGGGTCGAGCCCGAGAAGGGCTACGGCTACGAAGAACGCGCCCATCACTCCGACGATGTTGAAGAGCATCGTCAGCACCGGCACCATGACGAACCCGGCCACCAGCCTGGGAACGACCAAGTACTGCACCGGATTGACCGCCATCGTGACGAGCGCATCGATCTGATTGGTGACTCGCATGGAACCGAGCTCGGTGGTCATCGCGCTGCCCGCCCGACTGGTGACCATGAGGGCGGCAAATACGGGCCCCACTTCCCGCGCCAACGCGAGACCGATGACGGCGCCGGTTTGATTCTCGGCTCCGAAGTCGCGAAAGCCATCGACCAACTGCAGGGCCAGTACGCCTCCAACGAACACCGCAGTTAGCGACACGAGGAAGATCGAACCGATACCGATGAACTCCATCGCCTCGACGAAGAGACGGCCGCGGTACGGCGGGCGGATGCCCCAAAAGAGCGCCTCCCACAAAAGCTTGAAGAGCGCGCTGATCTCGACAAAGGGCGACAAGAGCACCTTGAGGAGCCATTCACCTGCGTTGGCCGCCGCGTCGCGTAGCTTCGACGTCTTTTCTGGGGTCGCGGACGCGGTAGGCGCGGCGTCAGGCACGAGGCTTCATAGCATGGTTCGCCCAGCGAACGTCAGCCATTCAGATAGACGCGGGGGACTCGACGCGACACGTTGGTCAACACTTCATACGGGATGGTTCCGGCCGCCGCCGCGAGATCGCGCGCATCGAGAACGGTGCCATTCTGCTCCCCGAGCAGCAGCGCCTCATCCCCGATGGCAACGTCAGGAAGCTTCGAAACATCGACGGTGGTGAGGTCCATCGCAATGTTTCCCACGATGGGACACCGGACACCGCGGATCAACACGTGCCCGCGATTCGACGCCGACCGCAGCAACCCGTCGCCATACCCGACCGGTATCGTCGCCAAGAGCGTCTCGGACGCGGCTCGAAACGAACGCCCGTACCCAGCCGACTCGCCTGGGCCGAGCGTCCGCACGCGAAGCACCTCTGTGCGCCAACGCATCGCTGGGCGCAACGGGGCATCAACCGTATCCGAGCCAGGATAGCCGTAGAGCGCGAGCCCCGGGCGCACCCAATCGAAATGGGTTTCGGGATGGCGGAAACAGGCCGCGCTGTTGGCGACATGCAAGACGACCGGCTCATGACCGAATCGGCGAACGAGGCCATGCGCCTGGGCAAAGCCCGCGACCTGTTCCGCCACGTAGTCCGGATCGGTGTCGGCAGTCGAAAGGTGAGTCATGAGACCCGCGATGCGAATCGAAGGGAATCGGCGAAGCTCGCGAAGGAACTCGCTGAGCTCGCCAAGCGGCACGCCGAGACGGCCCATGCCAGTGTCCACCTTGAGGTGCACGTCGACCGGGCGGTCGCCGGACACCGCGTCGAAGGCGCTCGCCTCCGAGATCTCATAGAGCACGGGAGTGAGCCCGGCCGCGATGATGTCACGGTGGGCGCCACCACTGATGCCGTTGAGCACGAGAATCGCGCGGTCGATGCCGGCCTCTCGAAGCTCGATCCCTTCCTCGGCAAGCGCAACACCAAAGCCGTCGACGCCTTCGGCCTGCAGCCGTTGAGCGACGGGAACCACGCCGTGCCCATACGCGTCGGCTTTCACCACCGCGAGCACCTTGCGCCCTTGCACCGCGCTCCGCACTACCTGCAAGTTGTGCCCGATCGCGTCGAGCAGGACCTCGGCACGCGTCGGCCGTAGCGACGCGTCCGCGCCCTGAACGCGCGGTCTCAAAGGCCTGGGGGAATCGGATTGCACGGCTTGTGGCTAACGGCTGGCACCGCCTGCGTCAAGCATTGGCGTCCCAACGATGGAGGGTTAGGCTCCCGCCAGCATGGTACGGGCTCAACAACGCCACACGGAGGCGGGGAAGCGCGCCGACCAGCGGGCCACGCGCGTGCTCTGGGGCGGCATGCTCGCCGGCGGCCTCATCGCGGTCGGCATCGTGCTAGCGCCTGGCTTCCGCACGCCGGCTGAAGAAACGGTTGCTCCGGTAGAGGTCACACCGGTCGAGACTTCGCGCCCCGCCGCGGCGCCAGCGGTCGAAGAGCTTCGGGTTCAAGTCATCCGCAAATACCCGCACGCGACCGACGCCTTCACACAAGGACTCATCTGGTATCAAGGCGTCATGTACGAGAGCACCGGCCAATACGGGCAGTCCTCGCTACGCAAGGTCCGGCTCGAAGACGGCAAGGTGCTCGCCCAACGCAAATTGGAGTCCAGTTTTTTTGGCGAGGGCTTGGCTCGAGTCGACGATCGCCTGATTCAGCTCACGTGGCGTTCGGGTCTCGCCTTCGTATCGGACCTGACCAACCTCGAAAAACGCGCAACGCTCAGCTATTCCGGCGAAGGATGGGGCCTCTGTTACGACGGGACGGCGCTGGTGATGAGCGATGGTTCGTCGATGCTGGAGTTTCGTGACCCCGATTCGATGGAGCTACTCGGCGAAATGAGCGTGTTGAAGAACGGACACCCCGTGCGCAAGCTCAACGAGCTCGAGTGCGTGGGCTCGGATATCTACGCCAATGTCTGGCAACGCGCCGAACTCCTCCGAATCGATCGCAAGAGCGGGCACGTCACTGCAACCATAGACGCGAGTGGATTGCTGTCACGCGTCGAAGCAAGGCGGGCGGACGTCCTCAACGGAATCGCGTACAGGCCGGAGTCGAAGACCTTCCTGCTCACCGGCAAGCTTTGGCCTCATGTGTTCGAGGTCGAGCTCGTGCCCCGCTGATCTCGCGGGTACTCTCTCTCTTGCGCCTGGATCTCCGGCTCCCATTCCGCCAGCCGCGTGCGCATCGTCGCGATCGCGTCTGGACTTTCGTCGATGAGCACGAACCCCCGGCCAAGGCGCGCAGCGGCTTCACCAGTCGTCCCACTCCCGGCAAAGAAATCGAGGACCGTGTCGCCGGGTTCCGTGTGCACCTTGATGATGCGCTCGAGCACGCCGAGCGGCTTTTGCGTCGGGTACCCGGTCTTCTCTTTGCCGTTCGTCGGGACGATGGTGTGCCACCAGACATCGGTCGGAGTCTTGCCCCGAGCGGCTTTTTCTTTCCCCACTAGCC
This sequence comes from uncultured bacterium, assembly GCA_937984275.1. Taxonomy (GTDB): domain Bacteria; phylum Myxococcota_A; class Polyangia; order Polyangiales; family Houyiibacteriaceae; genus SG8-38. The sequence goes on from CALJYC010000046.1 coordinate 9,490, forward strand.
CGGGCGCCATGTATGGAATGCGATCCATCTCGTCGAACTGAAAGACGTAGCGCTTGGGGTCGAGGACGTACCAAAGGAGCGTGTCGTGCTTGGCCGGCCACCATCGCTTCGGCCGCCCTCCGAAGTCGTACGCCCAAATGATTTCATTGCGAAAACGATCCCTACCCAAGAGTCGGTCGAGCGCGACTTTCACGTAGTGCACTTCGCGGTAATCGAGATGCACGAACAGCGACCCATCGGGGGTGAGGCACGGAAGCGCGGCTTCGATACGGCTCATCAGAAAGGGAACGTACGCCTCAAACTCATCTTCGTAGGTGGGGCTGTCGATCCGTTCGACGTCGTAGCGTCGGCCGCCGAAACCCTGTCGCTCACCCTCCTCGGCCGCCCGCACTTGCATCCGCTGGCGGGACTGCTTGCGCCCCGTGTTGAACGGCGGGTCGATGTAGATCAGCCGCGCGTGCTCGCGCGGGAGTGTCTGGAGGACCTCCAAGTTGTCGCCCTGTACGATTCGCTTCACGCGGCCGAGCCTATCATCCGTCGGCGGGCGCGCCCATCCTCGAACCCGCTTGCGGCACCGTGGGGGCCGACCTACGCTCACGGTCGATGCGACTCGTGGTCAACGGTGAAGAACGGCAGGTTGGGGCAAGCACGACCGTGAAGCAGCTGCTGGTCTCGCTCGGCCTGTCAGACACGTTGGTCGCCGTAGAGCGCAATGAAGAAGTCGTGCCGCGCGCCCAACACGAGAGCACCGAGCTCATCGAAGGCGACCGGGTCGAGGTGGTTCATTTCGTGGGAGGCGGTTAGGTGTCCGAAGATGTCCTAAAGATCGGCGAATTCGAGTTTCGTTCGCGTTTGTTCACGGGGACAGGCAAGTACCCGGACCTCGACACGGCGAGGAGGGCGCTGCAAGCGTCGGGCTGCGAAGTCGTCACCGTCGCAGTGCGTCGCGTCGACTTGAAGGCGACGGGAGCCGATTCGATCATGACGGTTCTCCGAGAGGGGAACTACACGCTCCTGCCGAATACCGCCGGCTGCTACACCGCCGAGGATGCGCTTCGCACCGCGCGGCTGGGCAGAGAGCTTCTCGACACGCCGCTGGTCAAGCTCGAGGTCATCGGTGACGAGAAAACACTCTTCCCCGACGTCCCGGCGACGCTCGAGGCCGCCAAGACACTCGTGGACGAGGGCTTCACAGTGCTGCCCTACTTCAACGACGACCCGATCGCCGCGCGGCGCCTGGAGGATCTAGGCTGCGCGGCGGTCATGCCACTCGCCGCACCGATCGGCAGTGGGCTCGGCGTCCGCAACCCCTTCAACATCGAGATCATCGTGAAGCATGCGAACGTGCCCGTCATCGTCGATGCGGGGGTCGGCACGGCGTCCGATGCCGCCATTGCGATGGAGCTCGGCATCGACGGTGTGTTGATGAACACCGCGATCGCCGGCGCGAAGGACCCGGTTCGAATGGCCCGGGCGATGAAAGCCGGAGTCGAGGCCGGCCGCGATGCCTTCCTCGCCGGCCGAATTCAACGCAAGCTCTACGCGACCGCATCGAGCCCGCTGCAAGGCGTCATCGGCTCCGACCAAGACGGCCGCTCCTAACACCACGACGATGACCCGAGGGCTCCCGCGGATCTGGATCATCACCGACCCGAGTCACCGCGACGGTCCGGTGACCCCAATCCGGCGCGCGCTCGAAGGATGCCCGCCCGGAGTGGTGGGCGTGCAGCTTAGGGCCAAGCGAGTACCGGATCGCCAGCTGGTTCAATGGGGCCGAGAGCTACGGGCGGTGACCCAAGCCAGCGGCAGCCCGTTGACAGTCAATCGACGGGCGGACGTCGCGCAGATCGTTGGCGCCGACGGCGTGCACCTCCCGGAGCTCGGTTTACCCGCGGGCGACATTCGCGAGCATTGGCCGGCGCTCGGAATGCTCGGTGTCTCACGGCACGACGCACCAGGCCTCAAGGCTGCGGAAAAGGACTCCACGACTTATGCGTTTCTAAGTCCGATCTTCCACGTCCCGGGAAAGGCTCAGCCGATCGGCATCCATGGCTTTCGGAGTGCGATCGCCGATGTCGGGATTCCGACATACGCGCTTGGGGGCATCGGAGCCGAGGATTGGAAGGCACTGATCGCTGCGGGCGCGTTCGGCGTCGCGATCCGACGGGCGATCTATTCGGCGAGTCAGCCTGACGAAGCTTTGCAGCAGTTCCTGCTCGAGCTTGACAAGAGCCGCGGGAACGGCGAATAGCCAGCGTTGTGGGAGCGGTTCGCAGTGGGCTCGGATGCCTGTCGTGGGTAGGCGCCGGCATCATCGTCATCGCGTTGGTGCTCAAGGTGACGCTGTTCGACATGGCGGAGGTCGGACACAACGGAATGGCTCCCACGCTGCTCCGCGGAGAGCGCGTCCTGATCAACAAGAGGGCCAAACCGGAGGTCGGGTCGATCGCGGTCTGCCAGCATCCGACCGAGGACGGCTGGGTGATTGGCCGAGTGGCCGCAACCGAGGGCATGTTGATCGACTCCTTCGGCAAAGAGCTCCGCATCGATGGCGAGCCGATCGTGTTCAACAGGGAAGGCGCGACCTCGTTCTACAACGCCGACAACGAGCTGACCACCTCGCTGACCTGGGGCGCCGAGTACTTCGGAACCGGGAGTCACCGGATCTTCATCAGGGAAGACGACCGCCATCGCGTTCGGAAAACCGGGGTGCCTGCGGGCAAACTCTATCTACTCAACGACTATCGGTCCCACACGGTACAAGACAGCCGCGTCTACGGGGTCCTGGACGCGTCGACCTGCCGGGGCACCATCGTCTTCCGGGTCACCCCTGTCGACGGCCTCGAACGCGACATCTCGCACCGCTATTTCGAGCCGGTTCGATAGTGGCGCTTCCACGTTGCCTGAAGCCCGGTCCGTTCTATGCTCCGCGCGCCAAGGACACGGACACCGCCCGATGAGAGTCGCTGTCGTACAATTTCCAGGCTCAAATGCCGACTGGGACGCCCTACACGCCGTACGCGACGTTCTGGGCGCGGACGCCTGGTACGCCTTCCACAAAGAAACCAGCCTGGGTGACGCCGATGCCGTCGTGATTCCCGGTGGCTTCTCCTACGGGGACTACCTGCGCGCGGGAGCGATTGCGGGGTTCAGCCCGATCGACAACTCGGTCCGCGAGTTCGCAGGCCGCGGCGGGCCGGTGCTCGGAATCTGCAACGGCTTCCAGATTCTCACGGAGATGGGCCTGCTGCCCGGCGCATTGACACGAAACGCGCACCTTCGATTCGAGTGCCGTGATATCCACCTACGCGTCGAGAACGAAGGCCCGTTCACTGACATGGGCAAGGGCACGGTGCTCCGCCTTCCGATCGCACATGCTGACGGCCGATATCACACGACCAGCGAAGGGCTCGCCGAGCTCGAGCGCAACGGCCAAGTCGCGTTCCGTTACAGCACGCCCAAAGGCGCCCCCCCCAACGGCAGCGATGCCAACCCGAACGGCTCAATCGGTGACATCGCAGGCGTGTACAACCGCCAGAAGAATGTTCTCGGCATGATGCCGCACCCAGAACGGGCGAGCGAAGCCATCCTCGGCAACGAGGACGGGCTCACGCTGTTCAAATCGCTTCGGCGTCACTTGGGGTTCGAATGAGCACACCAGCGAATTTTCCCGGAGAGCCCGACAGCTCCCCCGAGATCGCCCGCGAGTTCGGGTTGGCGGAGCAAGAATGGGACCGCGTTCTGAGCACGCTCGCCCGCGCGCCCAGCTATGCGGAGCTCGGGGTCATTAGCGTGATGTGGTCCGAGCACTGCTCCTACAAGTCCTCGCGGATCCACCTCGGGCGGCTGCCCACGACGGGCCCGCAGGTCGTGCAGGGGCCCGGTGAGAACGCCGGCGCTGTGGACATCGGCGATGGATTCTGCGCGGTGTTCAAGATGGAGTCCCACAACCATCCGTCGTACATCGAGCCGTACCAGGGCGCGGCCACAGGGGTCGGCGGCATCTTGCGGGACGTGTTCACGATGGGCGCGCGCCCGGTGGCATCCCTCAACTCGCTTCGGTTCGGTCGGCCCGATCATCCCAAGACACCTCACCTGCTCAAGGGCGTGGTCGCGGGCATCGGCGGCTACGGCAATTGCATCGGTGTCCCCACGGTGGGCGGCGAGGTGCAGTTCGACGCGAGCTACGATGGAAACATCTTGGTCAATGCGTTCACGGTGGGCGTCGCCAAGACCGAAGAGCTGTTCTTCGGAGTCGCCGAGGGCGTTGGCAACCCGATCATCTACGTCGGCGCCAAGACCGGCCGCGACGGGATTCATGGGGCCACGATGGCAAGCGCCGAGTTCGGGGAGGAGACGGACAGCAAGCTCCCCACCGTGCAGGTCGGAGATCCGTTCATGGAAAAGCTGCTCCTCGAGGCCTGCCTCGAGATCTTTGCTACGGATTGCTTGTCGGGCGTGCAGGACATGGGCGCGGCCGGACTGACTTCGTCGTCGGTCGAAATGGCAGACCGCGCCGGTAACGGTATCGAGCTCGACCTAGACGCGATTCCGCGCCGGACCAAGGCGCTCAGCCCCTACGAGATGCTACTGAGTGAATCGCAGGAGCGCATGCTGATGGTCGCCAAAGAAGGACGCGAGCAGGAAGTGTTCGACCTGTGCGCCAAGTGGGACTTGGATGCCTCGATCGTTGGCCGTGTGACCGACACCGGACGTTTCGTCTGCAAAGCAACCCCGGGCTACGATCCGTTCGATGGTACGGGCGAGCCCGATCCAGTGGTCGTGGTGGATCTGCCTGTCGATTTGCTTACAAATGCCGCACCCAAGTACGACCGCCCTCAGGAGGCGCGCGCCGACCAGGCCAACTTGGTGACGATGACGGGCGACGCCCCCGATGACCTCGGCGCAGAGCTCGTGCGGCTAGTGGGCTCGCCCAACATCGGAAGCCGATCCTGGATCTGGCGCCAGTACGATCACATCGTTCGAAACGGCACGGTGATTCGTCCGGGAGAAGGCGACGCAGCAGTGATTCGCGTGTTCTGCGAGGACGACTCGGGAACACGGGAGAAGTTCCTCGCGGTTTCATCCGATTGCAACGGCCGGCACGTCGAGCTCGACCCCTTCGGCGGGGCCGCGATGGCCGTCGCCGAGTGCACCCGCAACATCGTGTGCGTGGGCGCCAAGCCGCTCGGCCTCACCGACTGCCTCAACTTCGGCAACCCCGAAGTGCCGGAACAAATGTGGCGCTTCGCACGAGCGATCGACGGCTTGGCCGCGGCATGCACCGCGCTCGACGCTCCGGTGGTAGCCGGCAACGTCAGCCTCTACAACGAGACCGACCGCAAGGCGATCCTGCCAACGCCAACCGTCGCAGTAGTGGGTCAACTCGAAGACCCGGAGCATCGGCTCGGGCTTGGGTTCGTCCGCGAGGGCGACGTCATCGCCCACCTCGGGCGGCCCTCTCGCGGCGTGCTCGGTGGCTCGGAATGGCTCGTCCAGCGCAGCGGCTCGGTGACAGGCGCCCCCGTCGGCATCGATCTCGAAGCCGAGGCCGCTCTTCAGCACGCAATGCTCGAGCTTGCGCGTGGCAAGTTGTTGAAGAGCGCGCACGACATCAGCGACGGCGGCTTCGCGGTGTGTGTGGCCGAGGCGTGCATTGCCTACGGGCACGGAGCGCGAGTCACCCTCCCCTCGAACGAAGATGCTCCGGCTCACGCTCTGCTCTTCAGCGAGGAGCCCTCACGCATCATCGTGAGCCTTCCTGCCGGCAACGTCGGCGAGGTAGGCGACGTTTGCAGGCGCTACGGCGTGCCCTTCGAGAAGATCGGAAGCGTCTCGGGCCAGACCCTCGTGATCGACGACGTTTGCGAAGTCCCCGTCGAAGAGTTGGCGGAATCCCACGCGGCCGCTCTGGACGCGATCGTCAGCTAGTCTTTTTCGGGGCCAGAGAGTAGCCCACGAGCGCTGCCACCGCTGCAACGACGATCCAGGGGATGAGACCTGTTTCGGTCTTGAAAGCGTTGTAGAGCATCCAAATTGAAGAGCCCGCATAGATGGCGGCCGCGATCAAAGCCTGAGGCCTCGGGGCGGGGAGGTCCGGCCTGTGTCGTCTCACGCGAAATAGACCGACAGCGACCAACGCAGAAAACAAGACGAGAATACCGGCCACGTTGCTGAGGAGCTCGCCGATCGTGTGCACATAGAGCAACAGAATCGCGAGCGCACCTTGGAGTATCACCGACGCACGGGGCGGTGCTCCAGGTTTGCCGCGCAACAACGCGGGGAGGAACCCGTCGCGGGCCATCTCTGCATAGACGCGGGGTCCGACGAGGAGCATGGCACTGGTGCTCGACACCATGATTGCCGCGATGCCGACCGACACGGCGTTGGAGCCGGCGTCTCCCACTATGTCCTGCACGACCAGATGTCCGAGTGTCACTCTCGCCTCCTCGTATTGGAAGACGATTCGTGCGCGCTCTGGGGTGAGGTTGGCGACGAGAATCCAATTCACCAACAGGTAGGCGAGCCCGACCAGCGCGCAGCCGATCAACATGGCGCGCGGCACATCCCGTCGTGGGGCTCGAAACTCCTCTGCGGCGTATGCGGCCGCATTCCAACCCGAGAAAGCATAGGCAACGAAGAACAAACTGGTGGCAAACGGGAGGGCGCCGCCCGCCGGGTCGCTCGCCGGGACCCATGTCGGCCAGTCGTTGTCGCCCAAAGACAAGCCGAGCGCGACGAATGCGAGGACGAGAAGACCTTTGAGGATGACAAGCCCGTTCTGAGTCCATTTCGACGAGCGAAGTCCGACGGCATGGAACACGGTCAGTGCAGCGATCAGCACGGCTGCTCCCAAGCGCGCATCACCGGTCCCGAATACGGCAAAGGCAAACGCCGCCGCCCCAAATGCGCTGATCGCCATGGGAGCTGAAAAACCCACCAGCAGCGAGGCCCACCCGGCGAGATAGCCGATCGCAGGGTGAAGCAACTCCGACAGATAGCGGTACTCGCCGCCGGACCGCGGAATCAACACAGCGGCCTCGGCGTATGTGCGTGCGCCCGCCATCGCCAGGAGCGCCCCAACCACCCACGCCAAGAGGATCCACCCCGCGCTGAGCTCCTGAGCCATGAACCCCGCGCTCAAGAAGACGCCTGCGCCGATCATGTTGGCAACGACCAGGCCCACCCCAGACCCTAGGTCCAAGAACGCTTTGCCCATGCCGGAGAGTGTCCCCTACTCGGCGGCTTCTACTGCGGCGGAGATGGGGCGCTTTTCGCCGCGGAGCTCGACGGAGACTAGCTTGGAGACACCGGGGTGTTCCATGGTGACGCCGTAGAGGACGTCGGCAAATTCCATGGTGCGCTTGGAGTGGGTGATGATGATGAACTGGGAGCGGTCGGTCATCTGCTGGATGACTTCGGCGAAGCGGCCGATGTTCGCTTCGTCGAGCGGGGCGTCGACCTCATCGAGCAGGCAGAAGGGGCTGGGCTTGTATTGGAAAATCGCAAAGATCATCGCGACCGCGGTGAGGGCTTTTTCGCCGCCACTCATCAGCTCGAGGGAACCGAGGCGCTTGCCCGGGGGCTGAGCGATGATCTCGACGCCCGTCTCCAACATGTCGTGCGGGTCGGTGAGCTTCAGCTCGGCCTTCCCCCCCCGGAAGAGCATCGGGAAGATGCGCTTGAAGCGCTCGTTGATCGCGGCGAAGGCCTCGCGGAAGAGCGCCCTGCTTTCACGGTTCATCTGGCGAATCGCTTTGTCGAGCTTGGTGAGAGCATCCTCGAGGTCGCGGCGTTGACCGGTGAGGTACTCGTAGCGCTCGGCGTTTTCTTCATACTCCTCGATCGCGGTGAGGTTGATCTCCCCCATCCGGTCGATCAGCCGGTGTAGCTCTTCGGCGCGCGCAGTTACGTCGGCGTCGGGCACAGGCCGCGCATGGTGGTCGCCGATGACATAGGCCAGCTCGACGCGATGCTTGTCGAGAACCTGCTCCTCGAGGTGCGCGAGCGACAGCGTCAACTCACGCTCGCGAAGCGTCAGCTCGTTGAGCTCGGTGGACTGCTCGTCGATGGTGGAGCGCAACTGCTTCAACGAAGCCTCCGACTCACCAAGGAGCGTCTGGGCTTCGTCGTAACGCGCGCGCTGACTCGAAAGGTCCTCTCGAGCCGCCGCCGCCTCGTGGGCCATCTCGCTCAGGCGCCCGCGGTGCAGGAGGATACGTCCGGCCGCTTGGCCTTGATCGCGGTCGGCGATGGCAACGTCGTCGCGCAACCGGTCCTCACGTGCGTCGAGCTCGGAGATCGACCGGTCGAGCTGCGCCAACAAGGAGCGCTCGCGGTCCGCGCGTTCGCGGGACTGCGTCGCGCCAACTTTAACCTCTGTAGCCTTCGCCGCCTGCTCCTCGACGACGCGACGCCGTTCGCCCAGCACGCTCGCCGCCACCTGGTTAGCTTCGTCGGCGTTGGCCACGTCCCGCAGCGCGTCCGCGAGTTGGCGCTTGGTATTGCTTTCGTCGACGTCCACCTGGGACAAAGAGGCGCGACCCTCCGCCTCCGCGTGGGCGATCTCTTGGCGACGCTCGTCGATGCGACGAAGCTCCATCTCGACGACGCGCAGGTCCCGCTCCGCGCCCAGGATCTCCAGCTCGGCATCGTGAGCCTCGACCCTCGCCGAGTCGATGGCGGCCTGCCGCTCCGCGATGTTTACGCGGAGCTGGCCCTGACGTGCAGTAGCGCGCTCGAGGTCGGCGCCTTCGGACGCGGCGGCCTCCTCGAGCTCGCGGATCTCGCGCTTGAGTCGGAGCAGATGCGTTGCCGATTCGTCCGTGGCACCGCCGACGACAGCGCCGTCAGCGAGCAAGGCCTGCCCGTCGAGTGTGACCAACTTCCCTTGGAAGCCTTCGCGGTGGAGGCGCGCGGCGGTTTGCAGCCTGTCGACCACCAGGACATCGAACAACAGGTAGCGCACCCATGCTTCGTCGGCATGCGAGTAACGCACGAGCGTCAGCAGCGGCCCAACGATGCCCATCCCCGCGGGGAATGGTGGGACGATTCGCGGCGCACCCCTCGGCGATCGCGGAAGGAACGTCGCTCGGCCCTTCTCTTCACGCGCCAGGTAATCGGCAGCCCGCAGCGCCGCATCGGTGTCGTGGACGAGTAAGTACTCCAGCGAACCACCAAGCGCAGCACCGAGCGCCCGTGTGTGCTCCGCGGGACACTCCAGTCGATCCGCAACCAAACCGACCAAGTCGGAACGGCCCGTGTTGCCCGAGGCATTGGCGTATCCGGTCATCACCGCTTGCGCGCCCGCGCCCACTCCCTCGAAGCGTTCGTGAATCTCGTCGAGCGAGCGCAGCCTCGATCTCGTCACAGCAAGCTTCTCGCGGAGCGCGTCGACCTCGGCGTCTGCCTGGTGCAACGCGTCTTTGCCAGTTGACAACGACGTTTCGATGTCGGTTTGACGCTCGGCCGTCGCGGACTTGCCGCTCCGCAGTCCAACCATCCGCGCCTCGAGCTCGCCGCTCTGTTGCGTGAACTCGACTTCACGTGTGGCGAGCGCTTGCAGCTCTGCTTGCAAGCGTTCGAGACGTCCGCGAATCTCTTCGCGTCGCGCGTCGTAACCGTTGAGAACCGCCTCCGCACCCGCAACGCGGGCATGCCCTTCCGCCAGCCGGGCGCGCGCATCGTGCAGAGCCGCCTCGGCCTCTTCTGCTGTGTTTCTGCGGGTTTGCAGCTCCGCTTCGACTTCGAAAAGGAGCTGCCCGGCTTCGGTTTCGAGTGACTCGAGCTCGCTGAGAGAGAGGCGAACAGTCGACATCTCTTGCTGCAACCCGTCGCGCTGCTCCTCGAGTTGGCAAAGCTCGCGGGTCGCGAGCTCTTTACGCTCGACCAACGCGGCTTGTCGGTCCTGTTGCTGACGGATCAAGCCTTCAAGCTGTCGAACCAAGTTGTCGAGCTCGTACGCGCGACCTTGCCCACGCTCGACCTCCGAGCCCATCTGCTGCAACGACACGCGGTCAGCTTCGACCGACGCCTCTTTCGCGATCAACGCATGGCGGCTCGCCTGCACGTCCTCACTGGCCTTCGACAGCGAGAGGGAGATCGAGCCCATCTGTCCACGCAGCTCCAGGAAGCGGTGCGACGCGACCCACAAATCGAGGTCGCGCATCTCTTGCTTGTAACGCTTGTAGCGCTCGGCCTTTTGCGCCTGCCGCTTGAGTGACGCGAGGCTGCGCTCGAGCTCGCCGATGATGTCACTGACGCGCAAAAGGTTCTGGCGCGTCTGGTCCATCTTGCGTTCAGCGGCGCGCTTGCTCAGCTTGAACTTGCTGATGCCGGCCGCCTCTTCGATCATCGAACGGCGATCCTCCGGCTTGGAGGTGACGATGAACCCGATCCGCCCCTGCTCGATGATCGAGTACGCGCGCTTGCCGACGCCGGTGCCCAAGAACAAGTTGGTGATGTCGAGCAATCGAACCGGGGTTCGATTGATTAGGTAGTCGCTGTTGCCCTGGCGATCGAGACGCCGGGTGACCTGAATCTCCGCGTAGTCGCTGTACTCCGGCGGGGCGAGGCCGTCGGTGTTGTCGAAGGTGAGGGTGACATCGGCAAAGCCATGAGGCCCGCGCCCCTCCGCCCCGCTGAAGATCACATCCTCCATGTGCTTGCCGCGGAGGCGGGAGGGCGACTGCTCGCCCATGCACCACTTGATGGCGTCGACGATGTTGGATTTGCCGCACCCGTTCGGCCCGACGACACAGGTAATGTCGTGGTCGAAGTGAACGGTCGTCTGATCGACGAAGGATTTGAAGCCAACGATCTGGAGCTTCTTAATCTTCACAATGCCCCCCAAAGGAGTAGTTGGACGTGGCTATCACTGAACATACGATATTGCAACGCTTTACGCGACCAGAAGGGAGGGTCAGCGCGTGACCCCCACAATATGTTGTGGTTGGGTGACGCGCCCTCGCCTATGCTCAAACCAATGTGAGAGGTCTCTACTCCGAATCAGCCAGCCGGACCGCTTCGACAACCGGCGGCTCCGAGGTGGCCTTACCCGCTGGGGTCGACGCAGGACGCCGGTCCCGGAGGAACTCGAGGAAGGTTGCAGCCATCTCGATATCTCGAGAAGAGAGCCCATCGACCAGCTCGTGCAGCCGCTTCCGATGGGCGTCGCTGATGGTTACCTGACTGGCCCGCTGATCGTGTCCCTCCGCCGGAGTTTCGGCTTCGGGTAGGACGCCCTGCCGCTCCTGGGTGTCCTGGACCTCCTCGGCGGTCGGAACGTGCCAAGTCGGCCGCTCCACCGAGTGGATCCCATGCGCAGTCAGCCACGAGTCCATGCACGAACGTAGGCGCTCAGACCGAAACGCGAACCAGCGCTCCCGATCGACGGGGTGACTCACCAACGCGTCCTTGAAGCGCCGAAACGCGCCCTTTCCATCGATCGCGATGTTGAGCCGCCGCCGCAGCTCTTCGCTCTCGACGGTCGCGATGAACCGCTCCATCCAGCGATACTGTTCACGCGACGAAACCGGATCAATTCGGAGATACCGGCTGTCGCCGAGGATGCGCGTGTGCATCGAAGGGTCCGCCACCCCGTCGACGATGCGAATCACCTCGCCCGTGTCGAAGTGCAAGTAGCTGTGCACCTCGGGTGCGTTGTTTTCAAATGCGTCTTCGAGTGCCTCCCAAGCTACCGGTACATCTTGTTCTTGTTTGTCTTGTTTGTCTTGCCCGACATCATTCTCGCTCATGTTATTCCCATCTAACTTCGCGCCCGCCGTACCGCGTCGCGCCATCGCCTCAAGTGCCCGTCTCGTTCGGGTTGGGTGACCTGAGACTCAAAGCTACGTTCGATACGGTAAGCATCTACAACAGAACCAAGACCGTCGAATACACCAACGGCCACGCCAGCTAAGTAAGCAGCTCCTAAGGCAGTCGTTTCGACATTCTCCGGACGGTCGATCGTCACTCCGAGCATGTCGGCTTCAAATTGCATGAGTAAGTCATTGCGGGACGCACCACCGTCGACCCGTAAACGCTTTATAGGGCGATCGGCATCCGCCTGCATCGCGTCAACCAGGTCGACGATTTGAAACGCCATTCCCTCGAGGGTTGCGCGCGCCAAATGCGCTGCCGTCGTGTCCCTCGTAAGCCCGTAAATGAGGCCCCGCGCATGCGGGTCCCAATACGGTGCCCCCAACCCAGCCAAAGCGGGCACGAACACCACATCGCCGGTCGCATCGACCTCCCTGGCCTTGGCTTCGATCTCGTCCGACGAAGCGATCAACCCGAGTCCGTCACGCAGCCACTGGACGGCCGCACCGGCAATGAATGCGCTACCTTCGAGCGCGTAGACCGTTTGGTCGCCGAGGCGCCACGCGATGGTGGTGAGGAGCCCGTTGTTGGAATGCACCAATTCGGTTCCTGTGTTCATGAGCAGGAACGCGCCCGTGCCGTACGTACATTTGGCGTCGCCGACCTCGAAGCAGGTCTGACCAAACAAGGCGGCTTGTTGATCGCCAGCCATCCCGGCGATGGGGAGCCCATCGGGCAAGCCGGGGACACCAGAGGTTCGCGAATACACTTCCGAGCAGCTTCGAACCTCGGGCAGCAAGACCATCGGCACGCGGAGCTCCGCAGCAAGCTCCTCGTCCCACTCGCCTTTCGCGATGTCGTACAGCAGCGTCCGCGAAGCGTTGCTCGCGTCGGTCACATGCACCTTCCCGCCAGACAACCGATACAGCAGCCACGAGTCGATCGTGCCGAAAGCCAGCTCGCCCTTTTCCGCCCGCGCCCGCGCTCCGTCGACATGGTCGAGGAGCCATTCGAGCTTGGTTCCGGCCAAGTATGGATCGAGCACGAGCCCGGTGCGCCGACGGAACATCTCTTCCTTGCCGGCGTCCTTGAGCTCTCGGCAACGGTCGGCGGTGCGGCGATCCTGCCAGACGATAGCCTTGTGAACGGCCTTGCCGGTGTTTCGGTCCCATAGAACCGTGGTTTCCCGCTGATTGGTGATGCCGATGCCGAGACAATCCGTCGCCGGGAGACCCGCCCGCTCGATGGCCTCGCTCACCGCATCGTTGACGCTCCTCCAAATCTCCTCGAGGTCGTGCTCGACCCAGCCAGGCCTCGGGAAATGCTGAGGAAATTCGTGATTGGCGCGCGCGAGAATGCGCCCCTCAGGAGACAAGAGCATCGCAGTGGAACCCGTGGTTCCCTGATCGATCGACAAAAGAAAGCCCGACATCCGAACGGCTACGGTACGAAGCCTCGGGAGCAAAGTAAAGGGACTACTCGGGGTCGCTCATCCAGGCCTGGAACCGCGGCCAAGCCTCACCGAGACGCGCCTGGAGCTCGGCCCCGAGCGCCTCCAACTCGGCGGCGTTGGCGCCCAACTCTCGCGCCCGTTCATTGCACACTATCGCAGCCAAGCTCTGCTCGCGGGCGCTCAACGATTGCGCCAGGAGTGGCAATGCATCGCGCTCCTCCGCGCCGAGGCGAATCGCCCGTCTGAGTAGCCCGATCGCCTCACCGTGTTTTTCGCCCGCGACCGACGCGCGTCCCAGCGCGAGAAACAAGCCTCCCGCCTTTCCCGATTCGCCGGCCCATTGAATGCCCAGGCGCAAGACTTCGTTGGCGGCATCGAGCTCACCCATGTTTGCGTACGCCGTGCCTAGCAGATCGAGGCTGACCGACAGCCGCCCGTGGACGTCCTCGCTGAGGCTTTCCGCCTCCCCCGTGCGCAGAAGCATGGAAATCGGGCTCAGCCACGGGTTCAGCAGGGCGACCGTGGCGCCCCAGTTACCGTGGGCGTTGGCGTCTTCCGCCTGGTCCACGACCGCAAGGTCGATCGCGTTGTCATCCTGTCGGTCGAGCCCGAGCTCGGACCTCACGCGCTCGTCGAGCACGTCTCTAAAGTCTTCGAGCGCCAAGACGTGCCGGAGCTCGTTGAATTGAAGGGCGATCTCGGAAAGGCCGAGGTCATGCCGAAGCTCGAGCGGTTCCACCTCGAACAAAGACGCCTCGAGCATGTAGCGCCCGCCGATGTGGGCCTGCAGCGCCTCTACGTCGGGATTGTCGGGGAGGTTCCAGCTCTGAAGTGGCGTCAGCAGGAACTGTCCAATCGTCTCCCGGAACTCGGAAAGTGGAACTTGCCGAACAGTCGGGTCCTGACCGATCGAGAACTCGACCGTCGTCAGATCCTCCGAGTGCGGGTTGGCCGTTAGGCTCAGGATGCGCGCGCCAGCGACGAGCGCGAGTCCAAGCGTGCTGCGGCCAATGAGCTCACAGGCCTTCTTGAAATCGTTGGACTGGTCGAGCACCTCCTCGAACCAACGGTCAGGCCGTGCAGCGGAGAGGTCGTAAACCCGCAGAGAGCTGCCGGTCATTTCAGGCCTCGCCGTTGAGCTTGCGACGGTACCACTCGATCGTGTCGAGCAGCCCCTGTTCGAGCTCCACGCGCGCTCGGAAGCCCAACAGTTGCTCGGCCTTCTTAACGTCAGGAATGCGAAGCTCTACGTCCGGGAAGTCCCAATCGACGAACTCGATCGGGGATTTGCTCTCGGCGAGGCGGACAATCAGCCGCGCAAGCTGGTAAATCGTGATGGTGCTTCGCGGATTCCCAATGTTGAAGCTCTCGCCAACCGCCTCGTCGCGCTCCATGGCGAGCAAGATCGCCTCGACGATGTCGTCGATGTAACACCACGAACGAATCTGATCCCCTTCATTGTGGATGAGGATTTTGTCGCCCTGGAGCGCCCGCACGACGAACGCGTGGACCGCGCCCTCGCCGACCTGCCTTGGGCCGAAGATGTTGAAGGGGCGAATCGAAACCGTTGGAAGGTTGAACTGCTTCCAGTAGTTGTGGGCGAGGTGCTCGGTGGCGAGTTTACTGACCGCATACGTCCAGCGGGCTTCGCCGACCGCACCCAGACTGGTGACGTCGGCTTCCCGGACGCGAAACGCATACGACCCGAATACCTCGCTCGTGGAGAAATCGATGACCCGTTTGATCCCTGTGCAGTCGTTAGCAGCGCGAAGAAGGTTCATCGTCCCTTCGAGAGAGATCTCCATCGTCATGACGGGGTTCTTCAAGACGGTGTCGACGCCAGCGATTGACGCCATGTGGATCACGTAGTCGCAGCCAGTGACCGCGCGGCGAACCGCAGTCATGTCGCGCACGTCGCCCACGATGAGCTCGACGTTCGGGTGATGATCGAGGCCGGCCTCCGAGAGCGCGTTTCGGCGCAGAATATCGAGGACCCGGACGTGGTTGTCGTCGGCCAAACGCGCGGCCAACGCGGACCCAATGAACCCGGCCCCCCCAGTAATCAGGACGTGTGCCCCCTTCAGCATGATCCCCAGCTAGCACAAACAGAACGGGGAAGTCGAGAAAGCTCTGTCCCTTTACAGGGGGCTCCCCGCGTGGGATCTTGACCCGACGAGGGGGGACATGGGCATCATTGAGACCGTGCCTGACATGACGTTGGCACTCGAGCGCCCCTAGCTGTTCATCGAGATGGAACGTTTCGTCCTCTGGCACAGAATCCTGCCTCCCGCCTTCGAAGAAGAGGAGACTACCGCGGCCGCCGGGCAGTGGGCCCGCTACGTCACGAACGAAGTGCAAGGCGGCGGCGGCGAAGTGATTTCCTCGCTCGCGGGCACTGTCGTTGCGAACTTCACGCTTCACCAACTCAAGGCAGCTATCAATCTTGCTCTACGCTTGCTCGCGGAAGCGGAGTCGCAACCCGTACCCGCCGGCGGGCTTCCCATCGCGTTCGGCATCGCGAGTGGCGACGTTCAACGAGCCAAAGACGACGCGGGCCATCTGACGAATAGCGGTAGCGCAATCGACCGGGCACAGCTGTTGGCCAACCAGGCACGCGCGGGCGAAGTCGTTCTCGATGTCGAGTCTCGCGAAGCAGCGTCGAGGACCTACCTGTTCGGGCGGTCCGTCAGCACGAGCTCGTTTGCGTTGCACGGAGAGGCGATTGACCGGAGCCGCCCACTTCTCGAGGAGTGCCGGCAGTCGGTGGGCTTGCTTCAGCCCGCTCCCATTCCGGCGAGCGTTCGTCATGCCCTCGAGCCAATGAAGAAAGCCGCCGCGGGGTCGCAGACTTGCGCCTTCTATCTAAAGGGGGAGCTCGGCGTCGGCGCCCGAGCAGGAGTGTTCGCCCTGCGCGACGAGCTTCGGCCGCCGGTGTGTTTGGAAATCGGCGCCGTGCCCGGCGGGCTCGAACCACTCGGAGGTCTTCGCCTCGCGCTTCTGAACGCCTGGCGAGCGCTCGAGCCGACACGAGAGGTTCTGAAACAATCCGAGCCTGGAGTCGCCGACGCGCTCAAAGCAATCGCGTGCGCGACCCCTCCACCGCGCGAGGCAACGGTCCATGCGCTCAAGGCGACGTGCCGCGCGCTGCGGACCGCACACGGTCTTCCGTGGATCTACATCAATCGCGTCTCCGCCGTCGATCCGGCAACGCTCGGAGTCCTTGGTGCGGTCCTGTCCGACGACACCGTCGCCGCCCTGCTGTGCGTCCGAACGACGGAATCGAGTGTTCCGCCCGGCCTCCGCGGCCTAGAGCGGGCCACACAGCTCGACGTCCCTCCTCTCGATCCAAACGAAGCGCTGCTCGTAGCGGCCGGCATCCTTGGTCCGGACGCCAACACGGAGATGGCGACGCAGCTGGTGATCACCGGCGGCACGACGGTGCTCGGCGTCACGGAAGCTGCGCGAACCATGGTCGCCACCGGCGACATCGTGTACGACGGCGGCCAGTTCCTTTGGCGGGACGAGACGGCCGAACGGCGCCAACACCTGGGACCGCGAGCTCTCCTCGAGGAACGTTTCGCCACGCTCGACACGTCGTCGATGCGTTTCCTGGAGGTCGCGTGCTCGGCCCTCCCCGCTTCATCCGCACAAGTCGTCGACGCAGCGGTCGCGTTGGACGGAATACCAGAGGACACACGCCGCAGAGCACTCGAGGCACTGGTCAACGACGGTCTCCTGACGCGGCAGGCAAAGCCGGACTCGGAGCTCCTCCGAAGGGCGGTGGTGCAGCGCATGCCTCCCGCGCGGCGGACGGAGGTGTACCGGTTCGTGGCGCACGCGCTCCACACCGCCGAGCCGCTAGTCGGGCCGTCGATGGCCGCCACGGTCGGCGCATACCTCTGCGAAGGCGGCGACCTTACTCGCGGCGCCCATGCGATCCTCGAAGCCGGTTCTCTCGCTGCCGACAATGGGTACACCAACGCGGCGGTGCGGTTGGCGGCCGCGGCCGTTCAGTATCAGCCCGACACGGAGACCCGCGAGGGGGCCTCCGAAATCAGCCGTGCGGTTCGGCTTCCATCTGGGCCACCGCAAGACGAGGACGAGGAAAGGCCGACGATTCCGGTTCCTGGAACGGAGCTCGACGACCTTTCCGAAGAGCTCGTGCAGGCACTCAAGGAACGAGACCACGATAAGTTCGACGCCTTGATCGAATCGTCGATCGCAGCGGGCGGCGACCTCACCGGGGCCCACTGCCTGCGCGTCGTCTCTTACGTGACCCGCGAAGACGTTCCCGGTGCGAAGCGAGCGCTCGAGGCCGCCAAGAAGAGCCCCAATCAAACGCCTGCTGCCGCTATCCGGCTCGCAATCGCATCAGCCTGTCTGCAACTCGCTCGCGGTCGGGGACGCGACGCAATGATCGACGCGATGGAGGCGCTCGCCGCCGCGCGAGCGCAAGAGGACGGCCCTGGAGAAGCCGCCGCCCTGAAGATGGTTTCGGCGACCTGCCTGGCGGCGGGGCTCGAGAGTGACGCGAATCGGATCGCGCACGTGGCAGAAGCAGTCGCTAGCTAACGCCCGTTCGACCGATCGGGTACGAACCGAGCACTTTGAGAAAGGTCGTCACCGCCTCGAGGTCGCGGAGCGCGGCTTGCGTCGTTTCGCGATCGACGTTGCCCTCGAAATCGACGTAGAAGACGTACTCGAACGGGGTGTCTGGCTTGGGTCGCGATTCGATCTTCGTGAGGTTCAGCCCTCGGGCGGCAAAAATCGCAATGCACCGCGCCAGCGCGCCCTGCTCGTGAATCGTCGAAAAGATCAACGACGTTTTGCAGGGCACCCCCCGCTCGTGATGCGCAAGCTCCCGCGCGACGATCACCATCCTCGTATAGTTCTCCGGGTGGTCGGCGATTTCCCGGCGCAGGATCGGCAGGCCGTGGAGCGCCGCCGCTTCTTCGCTCGCGATGGCAGCTTGCGTGGGGTCCGCATCTCGCTTGACCTGCTCGACGGCCATGGCCGTGTCGACGAACGCCTCGACATGACAGTCTTGGAGGGTCTCTAGAAACTCGCCGCATTGCGCCAACGCCACGGGGTGCGAGTAGACGCGACGAATGTCGCTCACCGCCACGTCCGCCGCTCCTATCAGGCAGTGGGCAATCGGCTGAAACTCCTCTCCGACGAGGTAGAGCCCGGTAGCTGCGAGCAGGTCGTAGCTGTCGTTGATCGACCCGGCGATCGAGTTCTCAATCGGGAGCACGGCGTAGTCGGCTTCTCCCGCTTTCACCGCCTCGAGCATCTCGCGAAAGCTATGGTAGCCGACGCAACGAACCGCCTCCTCTGCATCAGCGAAGTGATGCATCGCAGCGAGCTGGCTATACGCCCCCTCGGTGCCCTGGTAGCCAACCACGAGCTCTTGTTTCGTCTGGGTCAAAGCAAACGGCCTCAGTCTCGGAAATTCACGTACTGGAGCGGTAGGTCGAAGTCTTTCTCTTTCAGGAACGCGATTGTGTCCTGCAAATCGTCGCGCTTCTTGCCGGACACCCGCACCGTATCGCCCTGGATCGAAGCCTGAACCTTGAGCCTGCTGTCCTTGATGGCTTTGACTATTTCCTTCGCCTTTTCCTTGGAGACGCCCTCTTTGAGCTTGATGAGCTGCCGCCAGGTCTGCCCGCCTGCCTGTTGTGCTTGCTGCGCATCGAGCGACTTCAAGGAAACCTGCCGGCGGACCATCTTGCTTTCCAGCACGTCCCGGGCGGCGTCGAGTCGACCTTCGCTGTTTGACCGGATCACGATCCCTTCATCGGATTGTTCGATCGTGCTGTCCGTACCCTTGAAATCGTATCGCTGAGCGATCTCTTTGCTGGCTTGATTACGCGCATTGTCGACTTCGTGCTGGTCGATCTTGGAAACGACATCGAACGACGGCATCTTGACCTCCGGGGTACGACCATATCACGCCGTTGGCTTACGGCGAGCCGGCTTGTGCACCTCCACGCCTGGGTCGCCGCTTACCAGTGGCGAAAAGAAGTTGTCCTTCTTGGTGTACTCGTCGACCCGGAACGCGAACTTGTAGCTTGGCGCCGATCGCATGTTGCAGTCGGTGCGCTCGCAGAACCGGCAGGTCGTTCCGACGGGAACCGCCATCTTCTTCGGATCGGCAAACGGGAGGTCGTCGGCGTACGCGAAGTGCTTGGCGTCGTCCGCATGGGTGCCGAGGCCGATGCTGTGGGTCGTACCTTTCACGAGCGAGCCCTGCTGCGGCTCACTGACGACCTTGGCGAAGCAGAAATACGTCGATCCGTCGGGAAAAGCGGAGTACTGCTTGGTGATTACGCTGGGCGTCAGAAATGCCAGATGTACGGCCATCTTAGGGCAAGAACCGTCTTGGTGCGGGAACCGAATTCCGTCGCCTGAGTAGCGTTTGGAGATGTTGCCCGCGACATCGACCCTGACGAAGTGCATCGGAGCGCCGCGCCGGCGCGGGTCCGAAAGATTGCACATCCGGTGGGCCACCGTCTCGTACGACGACTCGAAAAGCTGCGCGAGGAGCTCTACGTCGTACCGAGTGCGGGTCACTTCCCGATAGAAGTCGGGATACGGAAGCAGGAGCGCGCCGGCGAAATAGTTGGCGAGGTGGATCTTGATCAACTTCCGCGTCTCGGAATGCTGGCCGCTGTACCCCTCGAGGATCGGCTCGTGCAGCTTTTCCTCGTCAAAGAGCCCGAGCGCAATCGTATGGGCGAGCTGAAACTTCAACCGCTGCTCGAACAAATCATCCGAGACGGTGAGAACGCGTTCATCGGCATTCCACACGCGAATGACGGAGCTGTTGGCACGCTCGGGGATTCGATGTACGCGCACCCGCACCTGATCGAGCAGCCCGCGCTCGAGGTCGTCGCTCGTAACGCGTCGCCCGAACGCGCAATCGCGCCGAAACTGCTGCGCGCGTTCCTCGAGCTGCTCGAACCAGTTGTCATGCTGCTCGAGAAAGTCCGTCACCTCGTCGTACGGGCTGTAATCGAAGCGAACGGAGTCGTCATCCGCCTGCCGCTCCCGCTGCGCAATGCTTGCCGTCACGTGGTCGAGCTGACTGCGCGTGTTCTTGTAGAGGTTGAAGAGCGCCGTGATGGTGGCGACCATCCGCGGCTCGGCACTGATACTGGCGAGGTCTTCCTCGCTGAGGTTGAGCGAGCGCAACAAGGGCTCGTCGAGGAGCCGGGCGAGGCCCTCGTCGACCCGGTGCTCGCCGAGGCTCCCCATGAAGTCTTCGACCGCGACGTCGTAGAGCTCGAGCGCTTGAAATAGCAGCGGCAGCTGCACGACGCGCTTGCCCTTCTCGATGAGGCTCAAGTAGGCCGGCGAGATCTTGAGACGGCGAGCGACCTCGCTTTGCTGCAAGCCCCGCCGCAACCGGAGCTCCCGCAGCCGCTGCCCCATCGCCGCGTTGGTCTCGGCCATCCGAGCCGTTTACCGCAAATTTACAAAATCCACCAGACCCAAGAACCCAGTAAAAGTCATGTTTCCCGGCAGCTTGACCCGCACCGGCCCTATGATAACCCACTAGAGATCGGGCTTGATCGTGTGAAGCTGTAAAGAGCACCGCAACGGTCGTGACGGCCAGAACGCAAGCAACGCGAAAAACGATGTAGGCTTCTGCCCCCTCGGGCGGATCGCAGAGGAAAGGACCGGCGGATGGCGGAGTACGGCAAGCGGGAGCGTGACAAACCGTGGATCATGCGGACCTACTCGGGCCACAGCACGGCGGCCGCGTCGAACGAGCTGTATCGAACCAACCTGGCCAAGGGTCAGACCGGTCTCAGCGTGGCGTTCGATTTGCCCACGCAGACGGGGTACGACGCGGACGATCCGCTCGCCCGAGGCGAGGTCGGTAAGGTAGGCGTTCCGGTTTCGCACATCGGTGATATGCGTGCGCTCTTCGACGGACTGCCGCTCGACCAGATGAATACGTCGATGACGATCAACGCGACGGCGGTGTGGCTGCTGTCGCTGTATGTCGCAGCCGCCGAGGATCAAGGCGTCGACCCGAGCGTCCTTCGCGGCACGACGCAAAACGACATCATCAAAGAGTACCTGTCGCGCGGCACCCACATCTTCCCGCCCGCGGCATCGATGCGGCTGATCACGGATTTGATCAGCTACACGGTCAACGACGTTCCCAAATGGAACCCGATCAACATTTGCAGCTACCACCTACAGGAAGCCGGAGCGACGCCGACGCAGGAGCTCGCCTACGCACTGGTCACCGCGATCGGCGTCCTGGACGCGGTGAAGGCGACGGGCCGCGTGCCCGAGAGTGAGTTCGGCAACGTGGTCGGGCGTATGAGCTTCTTCGTCAACGCTGGCATTCGCTTCGTCGAAGAGCTGTGCAAGATGCGCGCGTTCGTCGAGCTTTGGGACCGCGTCACGCAAGAACGCTACGGCGTCACCGACCCGAAACAGCGGCGGTTCCGGTATGGGGTGCAAGTGAACTCCTTGGGTCTGACGGAGCAACAACCCGAGAACAACATGATCCGAATCGTGCTCGAAATGCTGGCGGTGACTCTCAGCAAGGACGCACGCGCCCGCGCGATCCAGCTCCCCGCATGGAACGAGGCCCTCGGCCTGCCGCGCCCTTGGGACCAGCAATGGTCGCTGCGCGCGCAGCAAATCCTCGCTTACGAAAGCGACCTTCTCGAATACCCTGACTTATTCAAGGGGAGTGAGGTCGTCGAGGCACAGACCCAGCACCTCGTCGACTCCGCGTGGGCCGAGGTACAAGAGGTGTTGAAGCGCGGCGGCGCAGTCGAAGCGGTCGAGAGCGGCTACATCAAGCAGAAGCTCGTCGAATCGAACGCAGCACGGCTTCGCGCGATCGAGAACGGAGACCAAATCGTCGTCGGCGTGAACAAATACGTCGAGAGCGCGCCCTCCCCGCTCACCGAGAACCTGGACGACGCGATCCTCACGGTCGACCCCGAGGTCGACGCGAATCAGCGTGCAGCGCTCGGTCGCTGGAAAGAAGAACGTGACAACGCAGCCGTGGAACAGGCGCTGGCAGAGCTGCAGCGCGTCGCGAATACCGACGAGAACATGATGGCCGCGTCGATTGCCGCCGCGCATGCGGGTGTGACAACGGGCGAGTGGGCCAACACCCTTCGCCAGGTTTGGGGCGAGTATCGGGCACCGACGGGAGTGGCGGGCGCCACCGTCAAGGCTTCGGGGTCCGGTGCCTCCGCCGACGTGATCGATCGACTGCGCGCTCGGCTCAGCGAGCTCGAGACCCGAATGGGACGGCGAGCGAAGCTGCTCGTGGGCAAGCCGGGCCTCGACGGTCACTCGAACGGCGCAGAGCAAATCGCCATCAAGGCGCGCGACGTCGGTTTCGACGTCGTGTACGAAGGCATTCGCGTTTCGCCAGAGCAAATCGTGGCATCCGCACTCGAGGAAGGTGTCCACCTCATCGGCTTGAGCATCCTGAGCGGCTCTCATCTCGCGCTCGTTCCCGAAGTCGCAGAGCGGCTTCGCGCTTCGGGGCTCGGCGACGTCCCGCTGGTGGTGGGCGGCATCATTCCAGATGCCGACGCTGAGCGGCTTCGCCACGAGGGGATTGCCGCGGTCTACACGCCGAAGGACTTCGAGCTCGACAACATCATGAGCGACTTGATCGACCTGGTGGACCGCCAGCATGCCGCCGAGTGATCTCGCCGACGACCCGCAGGCTGTGATGTCCGCCGATAAGGCGGCTGTCTCCCGAGCCTTGAACCTCGTCGAAGATCGGCGGCCGGAAGCGCACACCCGCGTCACGGAGCTGTTGGCGAAGCTCAAGGACGCCCCCAAAGCTGCGGGCGGTCACCGCGTCGGCCTCACCGGGCCGCCAGGCGTCGGAAAGAGCACGCTGACATCGGTGCTGGCGCGCGCAGTTCGGCAGCGAGGCAGAACCCTCGGTGTGGTTGCCGTCGATCCATCCAGCATACGCTCGGGCGGCTCGTTGCTCGGCGACCGCGCGCGGATGAGCTTCGACCCTGCCGATGCGGGCCTGTTTGTCCGCTCCCTCGCGACCGCCGGCGAAGTCGGAGGCCTTGCTTACGCGGCCAACTCCGCCATGCGCGTATTGGCCGCCGCGTTCGACATGGTGGTCGTCGAGACCACGGGAGTCGGGCAGTCGGAGATCGACATCGTCCACGTGGCAGACACAGTCGTGCTCGTGATCCAGCCCGGAAGCGGTGACGTGCTCCAGTTCCTCAAGGCCGGCATCATGGAGATCCCAGATATACTGGTTGTAAACAAAGCCGACCACGAGGAGCTAGCGAAGCGCGCTGTTGCCGACCTGCGGGGGGCTCTTCAAACCGCCCATGCGGCCGGGGCCAGTAGCGGACAGGACGCGAGCTGGGAGACCCCGATCATCGCGACCAGCGCGACGAAAGGCTCCGGAATTGACGAGCTCATCGACGCCCTCGATGGGCATCGGCAACACCTCGAGGCGACGCTCGCGGCGCGCCGTCGCCAAGGCGAGGTCCAGTGGACCCTCGACCTTTTCAGCCGGAAGCATGGCGAACATGGGGTTTCGACCCTAGGTGGCCTGGCGCGGCTGAAAGCTCGCGCCGAACGAGACCTCGACGGCGGACAAACGCCGTTGAGCCTTTGCGAACACTTGAGCCGAGAGTATGTAGCAGCGCTCGGCAAAACTCCGTGAGGAACACATGAGTGAACGTCCAGATATCGTCCCCGTCGGTCAAGTCCCAGAGCTAGGCGCCGTGCCCGAGAGGATGCACGCCTACGTCATTCGCCCAGAGCGCTTCGGCGAGCCCAAGCAATCGTTCCAGCATGAAGAGATGCCGGTTTGGGAGCTTGGTCCGGGCGAAGTCCTGGTGCAGGTCATGGCGGCCGGCGTCAACTTCAACGGCATCTGGGCGGGACTCGGCAAGCCGGTCAATGTGCTCAGGGGTCACGGCCTCGACTTCCACATTGCTGGCTCCGATGCCTCGGGCGTCGTGTGGGCGGTAGGCCCCGGGGTCAACGATCACACGGTTGGCGACGAGGTGGTGCTGCACTGCAACCATCTCGTCAACCCGGGCACCAACGACCTACAGACCATCTGGGGCTACGAAACGCCCGATGGCTCGTTCGCGCAGTTCACCAAGGTGCAAGCCCAACAGGTGCTTCCAAAGCCCGCGCACCTCAGCTGGGAAGATGCCTCGAGCTACGGCCTCACCTATTACACGGCACACCGCATGCTGGTCGACCGCGCCAAGGTCCAGCCGGGCGAGGACGTGCTCATCTGGGGAGCCGGCGGCGGTCTCGGCGTGTTTGCCGTGCAGCTTTGCAAAGTCATGGGCGCGCGCGCAATTGCCGTCGTCTCGAGCGACGACAAGGCCGATCTCGTCATGCGGCTCGGAGCGCACGGAGTCATCAATCGCAGAGACTTCCCAGCGCTTCAGTACAAAGACGATATGACGCCCGAGGAGCAGAAGGCGCACAGCGCCGACCTCAAGGGTTTCGGCAAGCGCATCTGGGAGATTCTCGGCGAGCGCAAGGGGCCGGATGTCGTGTTCGAGCACGTCGGCAAAGCCACCTTCCCGGCCAGCGTGTTTCTGGCAGCGAAGTACGGCCGAATCGTCATCTGCGGCGCCACCACTGGCTACAATCTCAACTTCGACGTGCGTCACCTTTGGATGCGCCAGAAGAGGATCATCGGCTCGCATTTCGCCGACGCCGATTCCGCGAGTCGCGCGAATCGCCTGGTGATTCAGGATAAGGTCAAGCCGGTGATGACGCGCCTCTTCACCTGGGAAGAGATTCCCGAGGCCCATCAACTGATGTACGAGAACAAGCTCCACGGCACGGTCGCGTGCTTGGTCGGCGCGCCCCGGCCCGGGCTCAAGAACCTCGAAGAAACCCTCGCTGCGATTGCGAACGGTTAGGAGCAGCCATGCAGCAAATCATCGAAGCCCTTGAGGGCGTCTACCAGCGGGCGCACGACAACGTGAAAGCGCTCGTCTTCGAGGGGGATCGGATCAGCGCGAAGAAGCTGAACGAGAACCAGCTCGCCGCCCATGCGGTTGCGTACCTGGCAACCGAGCTCGAAGCGTGCCGGCAGATGGCAGCGTGGTCCGAGCGTGTCGGGGGAGACTACGAGGGCAAGGTGGCGCGCGCTTACGTCGGTGAGGTCGCGCGCGCGATCGTCGGCGGCATCGACCTCGGCGCATGTGAGAACATCGGTCTCGGCGAGCTCGGCATCACCGATGCTGACCTCCGTGAGACCGTGCTTCAGCCGGATGTCGTCGCGTTTTCCACCGAACACGCCAGCGGCCAGGTGTACATCGAGCTCGCCGCGCATGCGCGGGACCACGGGTTCCCGAACCCAGGGTTCGACGACGAAATGCTCGACGAGATTCGTTCGCAGTTCTCGAAGTTCGTAGATGCTGAGGTCATCCCGCAGGCACAGGAGATCCACCGCAACGACGCCTTGATCCCGATGGACATCGTCGACCAGATGAGCGAGCTCGGCGTCTTTGGGCTCACGATCCCCGAGGAATACGACGGGCTCGGCATGAGCAAGGTCGCGATGTGTGTGGTCACGGAAGAGCTATCCCGCGGTTACATCGGCGTCGGCTCGCTGGGCACGCGCTCGGAAATCGCAGCCGAGCTGATCATGGGTGGTGGCACCGAGGAGCAAAAGAAGAAGTGGCTCCCGAAGCTCGCCGCAGGCGAGGTGCTTTCGACCGCGGTCTTCACCGAGCCCAATATCGGCTCGGATCTGGCCCACCTCGGAACGCGCGCGGTCAAGCAAGATGACGGCAGCTACGTGATCAACGGGCAGAAGACGTGGATCACGCACGCGGCTCGCGCGGACCTGATGACCGTCCTCGCTCGCACCGACGCAAGCGAGCCGGGCTACCGCGGCCTGTCGATGTTCCTCGCCGAGAAGACGCGCCGAAGTCGCGACGCCGGCGAAACCGAGTTCGTCGACGAGGGCCTCACCGGAACCGAGATCAAAGTGCTCGGCTACCGTGGCATGGGCGAATACGAGCTGAGCTTCGAAGACTTCAAGCTCCCGGCGGACTCGCTGCTAGGCGGCCAGGAAGGCGCGGGGTTCAAGCAACTGATGCGCACGTTCGAGAGCGCGCGGATTCAAACAGCGGCGCGCGGCGTAGGCGTGGCGCAAGCCGCTCTCGAGGATGCGATCCTCTACGCGACCGAGCGCGAGCAATTCGGCGGACCGATCTTTCAGTTCCCCCGCGTCGCTCGAAAGATCGGCCGCATGGTCGTCCGCATCCAAGCCGGCCGGCAGATGACCTATTTCAGCGCTCGTGAGAAGGACCAGGAGAAGCGCTGCGACCTCGAAGCGGGCATGGCGAAGCTCCTGGCAACCCGCTCCGCGTGGGAAGCGGCGGATGCGAACGTCCAGATTCACGGCGGAAACGGCTACGCGGAGGAGTACACCGCCTCCCGTCTGTTGGTGGACGCGCGAGTCCTCAGCCTCTTCGAAGGCGCCAACGAGATTCAGGCGCACGTCGTCGCGCGCCGGCTTCTCGAAAGCTGACGGGCCCGGCCCAAGCGGCCATACTGCCCTGGGATGAGCCCTGATCGCGTCGGCGGAAGGCGGAGGCCGGTTCGCATCGCCTTTGCCATAGTGCTCGCGCTGCAGGTCTTCTTGGCCGTGTGGGGCGTCGCCGATCAATGGACTCGCGGCCACAACGGCTGGAACGGCTCCGCGTATCACAACGCCGCGCGCAACACGTTGCGCTGGGACGTGCTGTTCCCGCTGCAGTATGAGACCGCCAACGTTCCCCCGAAAAGGGAGCAGCTCTACACGCACGCACCGCTCGCGCTGCACCTACACAACGTCGCCAGCGTGAAACTCTTCGGCGATCGCGAGGTGTCTATCCGGCTGGTCGCAGGCTTCTGGAGCGTGGCCGCCCTCTGCATGTTGTTCGCCGTGGTGCGACGCCTCTGGGACGATGCCCACGCCCTAGCCGCCTCCGCGATCTACGTCGCCCTCCCGATCAACGCGATCTACACCAACATGGCCAACCACTCGGCCGGCTTCATCTTCTGGTCCCTACTCACCCTCTACCTCTACATCCGAGCAATCCGCGCCCCACCCTGGCGCCGCCTGGACTTCGCCCTCTTCCTCGCCACCTTCGCCATCGCTGCCAGCTGGGACTGGCCCGCCTATTACATCGCCGCCTGCATAGCCCTCCACTGGACCCACACACTCACAAAAAAAGGGGTCAGACCCCTTTTCAGAAGGGTAGGCGATAGCGTGGGCGCGGCGAGCCCCGTGGGCGATGCAAAGCATCGACTTTACGGGGTGGGGCAGGACAACCTGCCGCCGCAGGCGTCCGGCGAAAATTTCTCGAGGCTCGGGGTGTTTTGTGGGTGGGTGGTTCTTTTGTTTTTGGGGCATTTCGTGTTGGTGGAGGTGGTCACTGGGAATCTGGATGAGTTGACAGGGGCATTCAATACGCGGCGGGCGCTTTCTTGGGCGCGATTTCGGACGCACTTACTGGTGGTGCCACAGCTGATGTTCACGGC
>CALJYC010000047.1 GCA_937984275.1 uncultured bacterium
ACGCCATCAGCCCTGGGGCCGTGTCGTGGCTCCTCCGACGCTTCGGAGTCTACGAGTTCTACCGTCAACAGGCCGAAGACAATCAGGCCTAGCGAAGCCATGGGTTGGAGCAAGACCGCTTTCGTGACGGGCGGAGCTGGCTTTCTCAGCCGGAAGCTCGGTGACGCCCTGAAGACAAAGGTCAATGTGGACGGCGTTCGAGCGGGCGCGGGCTGGCCATCACTATTTACTCGGCGGCGCCGATCGGGACGCTCGAATGCATCGACGGCTACGAGGCCGGCCTTCTGGCCCAGACGGCCCGCGACTGCTTCGAGAACCCCGAGCGTTTCGGCACCTGAGTAGCTCAACCCCGGGCAACGCCGCACTGACGAATGTGCCTGCCAAATGGGGTCGGCCGCTCTGACCGGCACACCCGCCGCTTGAACCCGTTCCTCGAGCGGCGGACACTTGGGCGGTGGTAACTGGAGCTGAACACGAAGCCAACATCGCGGCGCTCAAGGCCCACTACTGTCAGTGGCTGGACGCCCAGGACTGGGATCGCTGGTCCGCGCTCTTCACTGAGGACGCCACGTTGCAGGTGGGGCCGAACCCGGAGTCTGCGGTGCATGGGCGCCCCGCGATACGCCGGTTGCTCACCACCCAACTCCGGGGTGCGAAGACCTTGCACCAGGTCCGTGAGCCCGAGATTCGCGACGAGGGACCCGGACAGGTCCGAGTGCTCTGGCGCATGACGGACCGCGTGGCGACGCCCCTCTACCTCCTCGAAGGCGCGGGCTTCTACGAGGACCGGTATGTGCGCACCGATGATGGCTGGAAGATTGCGGCTGTCCGTTTGCATCGGAACAAGGTCGACCTTCAGCCGAAGTCGTTCTTGATACGCGCGATTCTTTGGATGCACGGAAATGGATGGCTGAAGCGGCTCTCCGCGAGTGCGGACCGGACTCTGGGCGAGGCCTTGTACGTCGGGCTCGCCGAAGGACAGAGGCCATGACGAGGGCGGGCGGTTCGATCTGGACGGTGGTAGGCGGCGGTTGGCTCGGCTGGCCGGGAGCCACTACGCTCCGGCCGCGATGAAGACAGCGCTACTCACCGGCGCCGCGGGCAAAGTCGGCACATACGTCATCGGGGCGCTCGCACGGCGCGGGGTTGAGGTCGTCGCAACCGACCTCTTCTCCGAGGGCATCCCTGAAGGCATCCGCTTCGAACCCTGTGACCTCACCGACGCCAACGCGGTGCGTCGCCTCGTCTCGCTCGTGAAGCCCGACGTCGTGGTGCACTGCGCAGCGGTTGTCGCGCCGATCGCGTATGCCGAACCCGAGCTTGCCGAAGCGGTGAACCTCGGTGGTACGCGGCACCTCATCGATGCGATCAAGACGCACGCGCCCGACGCCTTCTTCGTCTTCGTGTCGAGTTACGCTGCGTTTGGGCCGTGCGCACCGGGCGATCCGATTCGGCGCTCGACCGATCCGTGCTGGCCGGATGACAACTACGGCCTTCAGAAGCTCACCGCGGAGAGCTGGCTGCGCTATTCGGGTCTGCGTCAGTGCTCGCTGAGGCTAGGAGCCGTGATGTGCATCGACGAGCTCATGCCGGCACACCCGAGCTACCGTCCTTTCGTCTTCATGGTGCCACTCGACCAACCCGAACACGGGGTCCACGTGCGGGATGCCGCGCGTGCGATCGCCTCGGCCGCCGTGCAGCAGCCGGACGGGCATCTGTTTCTGATCGGGGGCGACGATTCGTGGAAAGTGACTGCGCGCCAACTGCGCGGGGAAGTCTTTTCGGCGATAGGGTTGTCCATGCCTCCCGAGAAGGCGTTCCGTCCCGCCACCGACCCTTCGGTTAAGGACGGCTGGTTCTACGAGTGCTGGATGGACGAAAAGCAGAGCGAACAGGCCCTCGGCTTCCAGCGCATCTCGCGAGAGGCGTACATGGACGAGCTCCGCAAACGCTACCGGCGCAGGCGGCTGGCCCTGCTCCCAATCCGGCCCTTGGTCTCCCGAACCTTGACTACGGCTTCGCCGTACACCGGCAAGCGCGCGATCGAACCGGGCGCAACGCTCTGGAACGACGTCTTCCGAGTCTACGATCTCCCCACAGAGGTGGCTCGCACCCGCAGCAGTCAACCACCCCCGCCATCCCCCTTCGCCACCCCTCCATCCCCATAACCAAAAAAAGGGGTCAGACCCCTTTTTGAAAGGGTTAATTCCGGCGCGCGTCAGTCCGCTGCGCGCAGCCTTGCGAGGACAGACGCTGTAAACGCAGGTCGCAAATAAAACCCACGTGGCATCGTCCATTGGACGGCGCCTTCTTCGTCGGGTGCGCGCCGCCGGCTTCTCCCATGCGGGGCCTTCGGACGGACTTGCAAGACCTCACCAAGATGGCCGGTGATCTGTTCAACGTCGCCCACAGCAATCATGTCGGCGAGCCGCTCCCAGTCCGTGCGCACCAGCGTCTCCTCCTCAGCGTTGGGTGCCCAGAGGTACGCTCGCCCCACACGTCGATCGCGGAGGGGTGTCTCAGACGTCGCCTCGATCGGCACAAACAACACCTTGGACAACTTCTTGAGAACAGTGCTGCGCTCCCAATCGGTGTCCGCCATCGCGGCGAGCGAAATCGAGCACACGAACGTCGACTCCTTTGGCTTTCCTGCAGCATCCAACGGAATGGTTTTGAGCTCGATCCCGAGCTCCACGAAGTCGGGCTCCGCGCGCGACCCCGCCGTCGCACCGAGGGCCTTCTCGAGAATCTGTCCGGCGATCCCTTTTGCGCGCGCCGATTCGTCGGGCACCTCGACACCAACGCGTGCACCAAGCTCCCCTAGCGTGAGCCCAGCGACGTCCCACGCCCGCGACAGCAACTCCTGCTCGGATTCCGGCGGGCCGATTAACCCTTTAAAAAAGGGGTCTGACCCCTTTTCTTCATTAGTGGAGCTCACAGACTTTGGTGCCGAAGAGGCGCTCTAGGCCGGTTAGGAGGGCGTCCGTGGGGTCTACGAAGAGGCCGGTTTCTGCGAGGTTGACTCGCCAGTCGCCGGGGGAGTTGAGCTCTAGAGTGACAGGGCAGGGGCCTGGGTACTGTTCGAGCATCGAGCGGAGGGAGTCGAGCTTTGTGCGGTTGATCGTTTCGACTGCCAGCCGGACGGTGATCGACGTGGTGCGTTCCTGGAGTGCCTCGCTCAGAAGAGTGGCTTCTTCGAGGAGGAGCTTGGCTTCGGGTGCCGCGCTCTCGTCGTTGCGATCCTGTTCGTGCTTCACGCGGCCGGTGAGGAGGATGGGTTCGCCGGACTGTAGGGCCTCGCGAATGCCGCCTTTTTCGAGTGGCTTCGGGCGCACGATCACTTCGACGCGGCCGAGCGCGTCCTCGAGGTGGAAGAACGCCATCGTGTGGCCCATCTTGGTGCGGCGCTCGCGATACCCCTCGACCGTGCCGCCGACCGTGATCTGCCGGTGGTTGCCGAGCTGGGCCAAGCTTTCGGTGGTCGCATCGCAAAAGCGAAGCAGCTCGCCGCGATAGCGGTCGAGTGGGTGTCCCGACACGTAGAACCCGAGTGTGCCTTTCTCCCGCGAAAGCTGATCGCGCGAGTCCCACGGGTGCAGCGCTGGAAAGCTTCCACCCGGATGCTCGTACGTCTGCGCTTCCTCTTCGCCTCCCATCAATCCAAAGAGACTCTCCTGGCCGCTGGAGCGCTCTGCCTGGATGCGCTTGCCCCGCTCGATCGCCTGTTCGATGGCCACGAACGATTGCGAACGGTGCACCTGGATGGCGGTGTGAACCGTGTCGAACGCCCCGCATTGGACCAGCGCTTCGATCACGCCCTTGTTTACACGGCGCAAGTCGACCCGCGCGCAAAAATCGAAGAGGTCGACGAAAGGCCGTTCGTGCACCTCGCCGCCTTCTTCCCCCGGGTCTCCCTGCCGCGCCTCGAGAATCGCCTCGACCGCCCCCGTGCCCACGCCCTTGATGGCGCCGAGCCCGAAGCGAATCTTGGGCCCCATCGGGTCGTGTACCTCGCCGTTGTAGCAAACCGGCTTGTGACGCAGCCGAGCCACGTCTTCAGCGTCGTCCGGCGCGTAGACGACGGTGAACTCGATCTCGGACTCGTTGACGTCCGGGGGCAGCACCGTGATCCCCATCGACCGCGCCTCGGCGACCGTGCGAACCACCTTGTCGATCTTTTCTTTGTCGGCCGTCAGCGTTGCGCAGGTGAACTCGACCGGGAAGTGCGTCTTGAGATACGCGGTCTGATAGGTGATCAACGCGTACGCTGCCGAGTGACTCTTGTTGAATCCGTACCCTGCGAAGTACGCCATCAAGTCGAAGACCTCTTCAGCCTTTTCCTGCGTGTGGCCGCGCCCGGTAGCACCCTCTATGAAGATGGCCTTTTGCTTGTCCATCTCGGAGGCCTTCTTCTTGCCCATCGCACGCCGCAACAGATCGGCCCCGCCGAGTGAGTACCCGGCCATCTCCTGCGCGATTTGCATGACCTGCTCCTGATAGACGATGACCCCCCGAGTCTCTTGCAGGATGCCTTCGAGGGACGGGTGCGGATACTCGACCTGCTGCCGTCCATGCTTGCGATGAACGAAGTCCTTGTCCATCTGCGCGCCCATGGGGCCGGGCCGGTAAAGCGCGACCGCAGCGACGATGTCGTCGAACCGATCGGGTCGGAGCTGCTTGAACAAATTCTGCATTCCGCTCGACTCGAGCTGGAACACATTGGTCGTCTCGCCCGACTGCAATAGCGCGTAGGTCGCGTCGTCATCCATCGGGATTTGGTCGATGCGGAAAGGCGTTCCTTGGCGGTCCGGCCGGCGGTCGATTAGCTTCGTCGCAATGTCGATCACTGTCAGCGTGCGAAGCCCGAGGAAGTCGAACTTCACCAGGCCCGCCGCCTCGACATCATCCTTGTGATATTGCGTGACGTAGACGTTGGGCTCAGGGCAGAACACCGGTACGTGGTCCCAGATCGGACCCTCGCTGATGACGACGCCCGCCGCGTGCATCCCGGCGTGTCGAGTCAGGTTCTCGAGGGCCTGCGCCGTGTCGAGCAGCTCGTGCGCTTGGCTGTCTTGCTCGTACGCCGTCTTGAGCCGCGCCTCCTGCTCGAGGGCATCACTGATTGGCACACTTTTCCCGCCAACCGGTTCCGGAATCATCGTGGCAATCAACCCCGCTTCGCCAGGCGTCATCCCCATGACGCGCCCAACGTCTCGCACGACGCTGCGGCTCTTGAGCTGATGAAAGGTCGCGATTTGACCAACGCTCGCCTGCCCATACTTGTCGCGAACATATTGAATGACGCGGTCGCGCTGATCCATGCAGAAGTCGATGTCGAAGTCGGGCATCGACACACGCTCAGGGTTCAGGAACCGTTCGAACAGAAGCCCGTGCGTGATCGGATTCAGATCGGTGATGCGAAGCGCCCAAGCTACCAATGAGCCGGCGCCCGATCCGCGCCCCGGACCCACCGGGACGCCGTTGTCCTTCGCCCAGTTGATGAAGTCTTGAACGATCAGGAAGTACCCGGCGAACCCCATCTTCAGGATCACGTTGAGCTCGAGCTCGAGCCGCTTGTGGTAGGGGTTTTCTTCAAACGTGTCGCCGCGCTCCCGCATCTCCACCGTGCGCCGCCCGAGGCCCGCAACCGACAAAGCGCGCAGGTAATCCTCTTCGGTCGCGCCGCCGGGCACCGCAAAACGCGGTAGGTTCGGGTCGGCAAGGGGGGTGGCGTTCCCCGCGCACATCTCCGCGATCAATAGGGTGTTCTTCGCCGCGTCAGGGATGTGCGCGAAGAGGTTGAGCATCTGTTCGGGGGTCTTCAGATAGAGCTCTGAGGAGTGGTGATGCACCGCTTCCATCTCACGAACACTTCGCCCGGCGCCGATGCACTGAAGCACCAGCTGAGCGTGCGAGGACTGCCGCTCCAAGTAGTGGCAGTCGTTCGTGCCAACCATCGGAAGCTCGAGCTCTGTGGCGAGCCGGGCCAGGACCTCGTTGAGTGGCCGGTTCTCCGGGAAGCCGTGATCCTGAAGCTCGACGAAGAAGTAGCCGGGGTCGAACGAGTCCCGCAGCCTTGCGACCGCTTCACGCCCGACGTCGGGCCCCTTGTTGAGAATCTCTTGAGCGACGTAACCGCCCATGCACGCGCTCAGGCCGACGACGCCTTTGCTGTGCTTCTGGAGCACCTCGAAGTCGATGCGCGGCTGATCGTAGACAGCCATCCCATCGACCCAACCCGTGCTGACCAAGCGCACCAGGTTCTGATAGCCCTCCTGCGAGCTGGCGAGCAGCAATAGATGATGAAGTTCGTGGTTCTGCGGATCGCGGCGGTCGCCCGAGGTGAAGCTCACTTCGCACCCAAGGATCGGCTTCACATCGGTTCCCTCGCACGCCCGCACGAGCTGCACGGCGCCAAACATGTTGCCGTTGTCGGTCAGCGCGACCGCGGGCATGCCCATCTTGCCGACGTTCTCGACGAGCTGCGGAATCCGGATGGCTCCGTCCAACATCGAGAACTCGCTGTGAACGTGCAGGTGAACGAATTCGGCCGCCATGAGCGGGCTGACTCTACTGTGCCGGTCGAACCGGATCCACCGAACCTTTGCGCCAAGCTATCGCCCAAGGGTGTTAATCGCGGGCGAGGGTCGTCAGAGGGCGCGGCCCGGCTTGCGTAGTGGGTCCCCCGTGCTACTCCGGGCGCTCCCCAGCCCAGAAAACCTGGCGTTTCGGGGCCATGGTGCACGCAATGAGCAAGTCCCCCCTGTCGATTTTAAAAGAGCGCTTCGGAGACGATCCGAAGAAGGCGAAAGAGAAATTAGTTGCTGCCGTTAAAAAGGTCGCTGGCAAGGACCTTTGGCTCGACCGCCTGAACGAGGAAAAAGGCCTCCAGCACGTGTCGAACCGCAAGCTGCTCCATTTGGAGCAGGTCCTCGAAGCGGTCAGCAAAGAGGTCGGCTCCCGCGACAAGCTCATCGTCGAAATCGCGCAGCTGCAGGGCCGAGCGAAAGACGAGGACTATAAGACTCGTTTGGGCGAGGAATCGACTCCAAGCTTGTGGGATCGGTACCAGTCTGTACAATCCAACTCTTCCGGGAATTCCGGATCGAATTGAAGCACCGCCTCGGCATGGCGCCGCGTCGGCTGCACAGTGAAAGAGTTGACCATGAGTAAGAGACTGTTCTGCGGGGGGCTCGCCTGGGCCACGACCACTGAAGACCTTGAGGAGGCCTTCGCGCCGTTCGGCGAGATCACCGATGCGAAGGTCGTGAGTGATCGCGAAACTGGCCGTTCACGGGGCTTCGGGTTCGTGACGTACACCACGGAAGAGGCCGCCGCGGCAGCGCGCGACCAGATGGACGGCGCTTCGCTTGGCGGTCGTACCATTCGCGTCGACCTTGCGCGTGAGCGTCAGGGCGGTGGTGGCGGCGGCGGCGGTGGTGGTTACCGACGCTAGTCGTTTATCGCTGTAGCAGGCCGAAGTACCAAGACAGTATCGCGTCTCCCGCGAGCAGGTACTCTAGTGCGCCGAGCGCGAGAAACGGTCCAAACGGAAGCTTGAGCACGCCGACGCGACTGGCGTCGGGCTCTTCGGGCGCTTCGATCAGCTCGCCATCGATGACGCGTTCTTCGATGTCCGGGGTGAGCTTGCGTCCGGTGACCAGCGCGAAACCTGCGAACACCAGTCCCTGCAGGGAGCCAGCGACGACGCTGAAGAGCGCGCCTTTCCAGCCGAGGAATGCGCCGATCATCAACAAGAGCTTCGAGTCGCCTTCCCCCATCCCGCGGCGGCCGGCGATACGCTCGTAGCCCCAGACGAAGATCAGTTGAACGAACAGATACGCAGCGCCTGCACCGACGGCTGCGGACCAAAGCCCGGGCTCCGTTCGAAACGGCGCGCTCACGAGACCGAGCGCTGCGCACGGGAGGCTCACCTCATCGGGGATCTCCATCCAATCGAGATCGACGAAGGTGGCGATCAGCAGGCCACCAGCAAAGACAAAGTACAGGAGGGTCTCGATGGTCGCGTGCAGCAGCAACGTTCCCGGCTCCGCGCGCACCACCCAGAGCTCAGCGATCGCGACGCAAAGGACCGCGCCGAGGAGCTCGACCATCGGGTAGCGGGGCGAAATTGAGGTTCCGCAACACGACGCCTTTCCGCGCAAGAACAGCCATCCGAGGATCGGCACGTTGTTCCAGGCACGGATCGGCGTGCCGCACCCGGGGCAATGACTCGGCGGCGTGACGACCGACATCCCCCGGGGCCAGCGATAGATCGCGACGTTGAAGAAGCTCCCCCACGCCGCGCCCCAGGCAAAAGCCATCAGCCAAACGAACCAGCGCGCCACGTCCCCCGCAAGCATCCCCCAATGCTACCAGCGAAAAGGGGACTGTCCCCTTTTTGCGTGCCGGTTGCAGGACGCCGCCGGGGATGCGATTCACCATCTACCCATGAGCGACGACCAAACCAGAACCGCCCTCCGCGACTGCAAGCGGTTGGTAGTCAAGATCGGCAGCCGCGCCCTCTGCGCGGATGGGGGCCGATTCGCGCAAGTTGCCGAGCAGGCTGCCACCCAGGTTAGGGCAGGGCGCAAAGTAGTCCTCGTCTCCTCCGGCGCTGTCGCGGTCGGTAGGGAGCGCCTCGGGCTCACCGAACGCCCGAAGAAGGTTTCGCTCCTTCAGGCCGCCGCCGCGACCGGCCAATCATTGCTCATGCGCGCGTACGAAGACGCCTTTGAGCCGCTCGGCATCCACGTGGCCCAGGTGCTGTTGACGCACGATGCAGTGACGGACCGCGACCGCTATTTGCATGCGCGGCAGGCGATCGACGAGCTCCTCAAGCTCGGCGTCGTTCCAATCATCAATGAGAACGACACGGTGTCGATCGACGAGCTTCGCTTCGGCGACAACGACCAGCTCGCCGCGATGGTGTGCACGCTCGTCGGCGCCGACTTGCTGGTGCTGTTGAGCGATGTGGTGGGCATCCTCGACGACGCGGGGGCGCGGATCTCTCTTGTGCGGGAGGTTGCCGACATCGAGCGTTTCATCAAGCCGCCCGAGAGTGACCTCGGCCTTGGCGGCATGCAATCGAAAGTGGAGGCTGCGCGCCGTGCCACGCTGCATGGTTTGCCGGTCGCAGTCGGCCCCGCTGCGTCGTCAGACTTTCTCGACGCGCTCATGCGTGGTGATGATGTTGGGACGTTGTTGTTGCCCCACGGCTCGCCGCTGCCCAGCCGAAAGCATTGGATCGCGTACACGCTCAAGCCGCAAGGACGCATCGTCGTCGATGCCGGTGCACGCCGAGCGCTGGAGCAGCGCAACTCGAGTCTGCTTCCAGCGGGCGTGGTGTCGGTCACGGGTTCGTTCGACGTCGGTGATGCCGTGTCGATCGTAGGCGAGTCCGGCAAGGAGGTTGCCCGAGGTCTCGCGCGCTACAGCTCGGCCGAGGTGAGCCGCCTTGCGGGCGGTCATAGTCAGCAGATCGCCGAACGGATTGGCAGCCACACTGGGGACGAGATTGTGCACCGAGACGACATCGTTCTCACCAGCAATGGCGCCTGAGCGAGGCGGCTCCCGCTTGCCGCAAAAGGTGCTACCGTCACGGGCTATGAGCGATGACCTGACGGCCCTCGTCACGGGCTTGGCCCAGCGAGCCAAAGACGCTGCGCGCGTTCTCGCCACAGCGAGCACCGAGCAGAAGAACGCTGTGTTGCGCCGGGCTGCCGAAGCGCTGCGCGGCGAGGCCGGTGATCGCGTGCTCGCGGCCAACGCACGGGACATGACGGCCGCCCGGGATATGGGGATCTCCAAAGCGATGCTCGATCGCCTCCAGCTCGATCGGAAGCGTCTGGACGGAGTCGCCGACGGTCTCGATCAAGTCGCTGAGCTTCCGGATCCGGTTGGAACCCTCGTCGAGGAGCGCGTGCTTGCCAACGGGCTCCGGGTCGGCAAGATGCGCGCACCGTTGGGGCTCATCGGGATCATCTACGAATCCAGGCCGAATGTGACCGCTGACGCGGCGTCGCTTTGCCTGAAGAGCGGCAACGCCGTTCTCCTTCGAGGAGGGAAAGAGGCGTTTCACAGCAACACCGCGATCGCACAGATCTTCACTCGGGCGCTTGCGGACGAGGGTCTGCCCCCCGAGGCTGTCACACTTCTGCCTACCACGGATCGACAAGCGACTTTGGTGATGATTGGTCTTGATGGTATTATCGACATGGTCATACCGAGAGGCGGAGAAGGATTGATTCGGTTCGTTGCCGAGCACGCGAGAGTTCCTGTCATCCAGCACTACAAAGGTGTTTGTCACGTCTTTGTCGACCGTACCGCCGACTCGGAAATGGCCCTTCAGATCGCGCTCAACGCCAAAGTGCAGCGCCCTGGCGTGTGCAACTCCATGGAGACGCTCTTGGTTGACGCCGATGTGGCGTCGACGTTCTTGCCGAAACTGGGCGCCCGGATGGAAGCGGAGGGCGTCGAGATCCACGCCGACGATCGCGCGGCCGCTTACCTCAATGGGGTGAAGCGCGCGAGCGACGAGGACTGGGACACCGAATATCTCGATTTGATCCTCAACGTGGGTGTCGTCGACGGCATTGATGGTGCGATCGACCACGTGGCCAAACATGGCTCGAATCACACCGAGGCCATCGTCACCGAAGACGCGGCCAATGCCGATCGCTGGATACGCGAGGTTGACGCGAGCTTGGTTCTCGTGAACGCCTCGACTCGTTTCAACGACGGGTTTGCGCTCGGCCTCGGCGCCGAGATCGGAATTTCGACAACAAAGCTTCATGCGTATGGTCCAATGGGCTTGGCGGAGCTGTGTACTCTCAAATGGGTCGGCCAAGGAGAGGGCCAAGTTAGGCAGTAACGGTAAAGGAGGAAGCTAGTTGCCCAAACAAGCAGACGGCGCACAACTGAAAACGAACCCGAGTCCCCCTTCGACGAACGAGCGAGTAGTCGGTCGAGAGCTGGCTTTGAAAATCGCCGAGGCAGGGCTCGATAAGAAGGCAGGAAAAATCGAAATCATCGATGTCCGAGGCAAGGTCGATTACACCGACTACGTCATCGTGATGAGCGGGCGAAGCGATCGCCAAGTGGCGGCTATCGCTCGCGGCATCGAAGAAGACCTCAAGCACAAGTACGGAGCGCGCTGCTCCGGCGTTGAAGGGCTTCCGCAGGGTAACTGGGTGCTGCTCGATTTCGGCGATGTGGTCGCGCACATCTTCCATCAGGACACGCGCGGCTACTACGACCTCGAGGCCCTTTGGCTCGATGCCGATCGGGTGGAGTTTGAAGGCCAGCAGGACGACGAGGGTTTCGTCTTTCCGTAGACCCTCGCGTCGTGCGCATAAAAATCATCGCCGTTGGTAAAGCGAAAGACCGCGATCTGCGGTCTCTGCTTGGCGACTATTACGCGCGCATCGGGCGCTACGCCAAGCTCGAAGAGATCGAAATCAAAGACGGGAAGGCCGACGACGTAGCCGAACGCCTCTCGCGCACCATCCCCGATCGTTCGCGCGTGGTGGCACTCGAAGTCGACGGTCGAGGCATCACCAGCGGAGAGTTCGCGAAGTGGTTGGGCCGTGCCGAAAACGAGTCGGTCCAAACTGTGGTTTTCCTAATCGGCGGCGCCTACGGCCTACCACAGGAGCTGTCGAAGAAGGCAGACCTCCGGCTTTCACTATCCGCAATGACCCTCCCGCACCGCCTAGCCCGCCTCTTCCTAGCGGAACAAATCTACCGAGGCTTCTCCATCCTCCGAGGCGAACCCTACGACCACTAAAAAGGGGTCAGGCCCCTTTTTAAAAGGGTTAAGTTTCGCGGAGCAACGCGCGTGGTTGCGGACCGATGTGGTGGCATGCATTCGCTCATTGCTGGCTTTCTGACGCTGGTCGCCCCCTCTCGCTGCGCCAGTTGCGAAGAACCGGCGGAAGGCACTGCGGCC
Source organism: uncultured bacterium (assembly GCA_937984275.1). GTDB lineage: Bacteria > Myxococcota_A > Polyangia > Polyangiales > Houyiibacteriaceae > SG8-38. Next base: position 11,951 of record CALJYC010000047.1, read on the forward strand.
TTCTGCACTTCCTGCACCGTCCTCCTCGAACGCGTATCCGGCCCCGGCGCCGTCTTCGAGTACGGCGGCCCCGTCGCCGATGCGGTTCAACGCTTCAAGTACGACGGCCGCAGCAATCTCGGCGCAGCGCTCGGATTGTTGATGGCGGCTGACGCGTGGAACTTGGTAGGCAAAACCGACGCTGTCGTGCCGGTGCCACTCCATTGGCGAAGGCGACGCGCGCGCGGCTATGACCAGGCCGCACTGCTGGCGAGGCCCCTGGGGAAGTCACTTGGGGTTCCGGTGTTGCTCCGCGGGCTCCGCCGGGTGCGCAATACGCCGAGCCAGGTCGACCTGCCGCACAGCGAACGGCAACGAAATATTGCGGGCGCGTTTGCGCCGTGGCGGCTGCGCGGGGTGGGGCGGGTGCTCCTCGTGGACGATGTGCGAACGACCGGCGCCACTCTCCGGGCGGCCTCCGAGGCTCTGAAAGCCGGCGGCGTGTCGGAGGTGCACACTTTCGTGTTGGCGGCTCGCGTTCTCAGCGAAGCCACGTAAAGTAGCTGGGTGCGGTGCCTCATCCTCTGTTGCGCGTGCTTGGTGGCGTGTGCGCAGCCCGAGCCGGTTCAAGATCCCCTGGACTATCTGCGCCTCGGCGTCGACCCCCGCGCTGAGGCGGACGCCGTCATCGAGGACCTTCGCGTGCACGGCTTCACCATTGGCCGCCGCATTGATGAGCGTGACTTCGTGGCCTTTGACGCCGTGCGGGGCCCCGACTCGACTGTTCGGGTGGTGACCGCACGGGGGCCTTCGTTGTCCATTCAGGTGCCCGACGCGCGCTGGCCCGAGCGACTGTGGGTCGAGCTCGGCCCCGATCCTCGTCCCGACTTCGACCGCGACGGCCGGCACGACGTCGTGGTGGCCATTCGGGAACGGGAGCGAACGTGCCTGGCCTGGGCCCAGATCGACGCCGATGGCTACGTGTCCGAGGTCTTTCGCTCGAGCGCCGAGTGGGGAGAGTCCCCGTGCGTGATCGAAATCGATCCATCTTGGCCGCGGCTTCTTCTGGAGGTGACGGTCCCCGACCCACCAGTGCCCGACGCGCGCGTTCAGTTCCCCGTCAGAGCGAACGCGCGGAGCTGGGTGCTCGACGATTCCCCCTCCGCTGGCGCACGTTGGGACCACGAGATCGAACGCCGCAAGCAAGCCCTCGAGGACGCAGAAGTTCGGGGCGATCTTCCCGCGGCCGATCGCGTCGAGGCAGAGCTTGCGTGGCTCGAGCGACTTCGCAAAGCCAAAGAGCCCGTGCTAGAGGCGACAGGGGATGGCGAAGAAGCGCGTTGATAAGGGCGTTCCAGGAATGGAGCTCCTGGTGTGCCGCAATCCGAAGGCCGCCAAACGCTACGACATCGAGGAGCGGCTCGAGGCCGGCATGGTGCTCTACGGCACGGAGGTCAAGAGTCTTCGCGCGAGGCGCGGGAACCTCGAGGCCGCCTACTGTCGAATCGATAACGACGAGCTCTTCCTCTACGGCATGCATATCGCCCCCTACGAGCAGGGCGGCCACGCAGGGCACGAGACACAGCGGCGCCGCAAACTTCTCGTACACAAGCGCGAAATCGAAAGGCTCCGGGGGCGGCTCACCACGCGCGGCTATGCGCTGGTTCCGCTTCAGGTCTACTTCAAGAACGGTGTCGCCAAAGCTCAGCTAGGACTGGGCCGCGGAAAGAAGAAGGGCGACGAGCGAGACTCGATCCGCAAGCAGGAAGACCTCAAGGAAGCCCGCGCCGCGATGAAGCGTCAGAAGGGATGAGCATGAAGATTCTCTTGGACAGCGGCGAGGAGGCCGAGGCTCGCACGTTCGACGGCGCGTTTCTTACGCTGTTGAGCCCTCGAGCGTTCGCACCGGGCGCGCCGATCCGGTTCACCACGACGACTGAGGGCGACCCGCGTACTTTCGAGGGCAGGGCGATCGGCTCCAAGCGGGTCGACGACTCACGCTTCGAAGTGCGCATGCGATTCGTGAATCTGCGCCGCGACGACCGCGAGCTCCTTGCGCAACACCTCGGAAATTAACCCTTCGAAAAACGGGACTGTCCCCTTTTTTCAGTCCGCCTCCCCGCTTCAAGCCATCCGCGGCAGCGCGAGCCGAAGGCGAAGCCCGGCGCAAAGCGCCGCCAAGGCAGAGCGAAGCGATTGCCGCGGAGGGAGGACTACGGGTGGGGGTGGGCGGGTCGGATGTAACAAAACCAACCCAGGCAACAAGCCCAGCAACCCGCCCCAAGCCACCGACTACCCCGCCCGCTTGTCCAGCTCCCTGAACACCGCGGACTTCACCGCCTCAAACTCGCTTGGCAAGCTCACCGGCTTGTTCGGGTGCTTGCTCTCCACCCCGGGAATTTCGTTCTCGTGATACCGAATCTTGAACTGTGTGAACTTCAGGCCGTTGGCGGTTGAAATCACTACCACTTTTTGGCCGGGTTCGATCGTGCCCTTGGCCCGCAACTTTTCGAGGGCGGCCAGAGCGACGCCGGTGTGCGGGCAAGTGTAGCTGCCAGCGCGGTCAGCGGCGGCCGAGGCCTCGGCGAGCTCGGACTCGCTGGCCTGCTCGACGACCCCGTCGAAGGCCTCGAGCGCACGGATCGCCCGACGAACACTGACCGGATTTCCAATGCGAATCGCGCTGGCCTCGGTCTCCTCGGCGGTGATCGCTTCGAAATTGTCCCAGCCCGCCTGGTACGCGCGGTAGAGTGGATTGGCCTTTTCGGCCTGCGCCAGGCAAATCCGCGGGCGTTTCGAAATGAGCCCGAGCTGGAGCATCATCTCGAAGCCCGCCCCGAGCGCGGCGACGTTCCCGAGGTTGCCGCCCGGAATGATCACCCAGTCCGGCACCTTCCAGTCGAACTGCTGGACGATCTCGATCGCGACCGTCTTCTGGCCTTCGAGGCGAAGCGAGTTCATCGAGTTGGCGAGGTAGACGCTCTTCTCGGTGGTCAGCTTCTGGACGATCGCCATGCAGCCGTCGAAGTCGGTGTCGAGCGCGCAGACGAGCGCGCCATTGGCCAGGGGTTGCACGAGCTGCGCTGTGGTGACCTTGCCCTTGGGCAACAAGACCACCGATGGAATCCCCGCCGACGCACAATACGCTGCAAGCGCAGCCGAGGTGTCACCGGTGGATGCGCAGGCGATGGCACGAATTGGTTTCCCGTCTTGGATCGCCTGCTTCACAGTGCTTACCAGCACCGTCATGCCGAGGTCTTTGAACGAGCCAGTGTGACTGTTGCCGCAGTTCTTGATCCACACATCGTCGAGGCCGAGCGTCTTGCCGTAGCGCTCTGCCCAGAAGAGGTTCGAGCCGCCTTCGGCCGTGGACACGACGTTCTCTTCGCGCAGCATCGGCTGCACCCATTCCTTCTTGCCCCAGAGCCCACGTCCATACGGCCAGTCACGGGTCATCCAGCGCCCGTCGAAAAGCTTGCTCCAGGTCGAGCCACTTCGGTCCCTCAACGCATCCATGTCGTGGTGGACTTCGAGAAGCTCTCCGCACTCCGGGCAGTTGTAGATCACCTGGTCGAGAGGGTAGGTTCCGTGGCAACCTGCGACGCAACGAAATGAGGCGCTGTAACTCATGGGAGCCTCAGTATAGAAGGTTCGTCGAGGGTTGCACCTCGCCCGCCGCGGGCCTCAGCCGCCGCTGTTTCGCCGAGGCTCAGGCAGGAGCGAGAAAGTCGGCGTGCTCGGCCGCCTAGCGAGCTCTTCGAGGTGCACAACCATGTTCGGGTGCGCGGAAACCAGCTCGTGGAAGCGCCGGGCCGACAACCGCAGCAAGAGGACATCGGAGGCAGCTTTGACCGTCATGGGCGATGGGCCTCGAGTCAGCATCGAATGCTGGCCGAGCGCGCGCCCGAGCTTGAGGTGCCCGATCTCTTCCCCGCTCGGCCGAATGGCGGTCAGCTCGCCGATCATGGGGATATACAGGCCGTCGGCGCGCTTTCCGGCCTCTAAGATCACCGTCCCCTTGTTGGCGCGGCGAACCTCGAACAAGCCGGCGACCTCCGAGCGGGCGCCGTTGTCGAAGCTCGAGAACATCGGCGAGCTCCGCACCAACGTTGCGACTAACCGGCGACCTAGAACCTCGAGCAAGATGTCACCCAGCGCGGGGTGCTCGGCGACGAGGCGATCGAGCAACAGCCTGCTGATACGCAAGGCGCGAACCTTGGTGCGCGCGGTCACGTCCCCTTCATAGTTCACGTAATCGAGGAGACATGAGATGCCGACGATATCGCCTTCGGACAACACGACGGCGTCTTCATCCGTCGCGCGGATCAGCTGAACGCTTCCTTCGATGAGCGCGTAGAGCGCGTCGGCCGTGGTGCCCCTGTCGATCAGGTTGTCGCCCGGTTCGACGTCGATCAAACGCGACTCCTTGACCATCTTCGACAGCATTGACTTCGGAACCTCGGCGAACAACGGCATCGACGGGAGCTGGGCAAGGTGCTCCGCCGTGGGGCGCCGACTGAGGCCGTCGACGGTCGGAGGACGGTCTTGCACCTCTGCGTCGGAGATGTCGAGGTCGAGGGTGAGGTGTTGGGCCGTCGGAGGCGTCGTGAACCGCAGCAGGTCGTCGGCTGCAGAATCGTCGGCGACCAGCGGCAGTGCGTCAACCGCGAGGTGCTTCGTCTGGGTCTCGTCTCCGTCGACCCAGGCGCCGGCATCTGCGGTGACGACCGCGGACCTCGCCGAGCGGTGGAGCTTTCTGGCTGCATCGGCGTTGACCCGCTCGAGCACGTCCACGCGTTCGGGCGCAATCCCGAGGACGACTTTGGCCATCGCGGCTGCACGCGCCACGAAGCCCTGCTGCGCATAGAGGTCGACCGCTCGCGCGTATTCCTTCACCGCCTCTTCCGGGCGTCCCAGCCGCTTCAGCAGGTCGCCTTTACGATGGACCCAGCGCGGCTCGTGCCGTTCCACGCCCTGAAGCGCCTCGTAATGGACGAGGGCTTCGCTGAGGCGCTCCTTGCGGAGGGCTTGGTTCAGCTTCTCTCTAAGCTTCTGGCTGCGGCTACCCGACACGGCCTACGTACTTTATACCCGTTAGGCCATCCTCTAAAGCGGTAGGACGTTCCCCAATCGCTGCTATGGTCTCCGACCGCCACCCCGCATGAGTCTTTTCCTCCGCCTCGTCCGTGCCCAACTTGCCTTTGGCCTCATTTTCGCCAGTTACATGGTGCAATTGGGCCTGGTGAAAATCTTTCGCCGCTGGCGTGTCGATTCTGTGACAGGCCACCAAGAGCCCGTCCTGCCAGCGTGGCTGACCCGCCGCGGGGCACGGATCGACGAAAAGAACGCCAAACGGATGCTGGCGGGGATGCTCCGGCTGCGCGGTGTGTACATCAAGCTAGGGCAGGTCCTGTCGATCATGGGCGGGTTTCTGCCGCCGGCTTACATCAAAAGGCTCGAGACCCTGCAGGACGCCGTGCCGCCGCATCCCTTCGACGAAATCGAGCAGGCATTTGTCGAGAGCCTTGGCGCGCAGCCAGAGGCGTTCTTCCGAAGCATCGATCGCGAGCCGGTTGCAGCTGCGTCGCTCGGCCAAGTGCACGTCGCCTACATGGACGACGGCCGCAAGGTCGCCGTCAAGGTATTGTACCCGGGGATTCGTGACGTCGTCCGCATCGACATGCGCGTCATCAAGCTCATGGTTCGCGTCTACAAGTGGTTCGTGCCCGTGCAGAACATCGAGGCCGTTCACGAATCGTTGGTCGATCTTCTGCGCCGAGAGACCGATTATCTACACGAGGCCGAGTGCATGCGTCGGATGTCGGCCAACTTCGCTGACGACGACCACATCCTTTTCCCTGAGGTCGTCGACGATGTGACCACTCGAGACGTGCTGACCATGTCTTTCATGGAAGGCATCAAGATCACGCACCTCGACGCAATTCGGGAACGCGGTGTTGATTTGCACAAGCTCGCCGAACGGCTCGTAAAGAGCTTCTACAAGCAGGTTTTCGTTGACCGGTTTTTTCACGCCGATCCGCATCCGGGGAACTTCCTGGTGCAACCGGTCGAGGGGTCCGATGACGCCAAGCTCGTCGTGCTCGACTTCGGCGCGATCAGTGAGGTCGACGACAAGACGGTCTTCGGCATGGTCGATGTCCTCCGTGGCTTCTTCGAGCAAAACGACGCGCTGGCGTTGCAGGGCATCGAGGCGATTGGTTTCGTGGCCGAGGGGGGTGATCGTGCGCTGCTCGAGCAGACGGTGAAGACGTACTTCCAAAAGCTTCTCAAACTCGAAGCGCGGACCCCCGCGGCGCTGATGAACGCCAATGCGAAAGAGCTCGAAGCGCTCGCCGACCCGGAGGTCGAGCGCCGTGAGTTGCGAGGCCTGATGCGCTCGGTGCACTATCCGGACGGCTGGTTTTACGTCGAGCGAGCTTCCGTGATGATGTTTTGGCTGGCGGGGCAGATCGCGCCCGACCTCGACCAAGTCCAGGTCGGTTTCCCCTATGTGCTGCCCCTGCTGGCCGAGCGGCTGGCATCGAGCCGGTCGTCTCCTGCTCCCGAGGGCAGCGCGCGTCCCGTGGCAGGCGGCTCAAGATGAGTCGAATCGTGGGCATCGATCCCGGGCAGGCGAGAATCGGCGTCGCGATCTCGGACGAGGAGCGCTCGATTGCCTTTCCGCGGGAGACGGTCCTGGCGCGAGGAGGCACGGCAGAGGCAGTGCGCCGTGTTCGGGTGGCCCTCACGGAGGAAGATATTTCGCTGGCGGTGGTCGGATTGCCCCTGCGACTCGATGGAACCGAAGGTGAGGCGGCCCGCCGGGCCAGGGCGTTCGGGGAGGCCCTCGGGGCGGCGCTCGAGGTCGAGGTCGTCTATTGGGACGAGCGTTTGACGACAGTGGCGGCGGAGCGGTCGCTGCGAGAGATGGGCCGGCGGGGGACCAAGCAGCGTGAAGTCGTCGACCAATCGGCAGCGACCATCTTGCTCCAGGGGTATCTAGACGCCAATAAGGGTGGGAAGTGGACGGACCCAAGCAGCCTATGAAGGTCGAGAGCGATCTCGGCAGTGGGGTGGCCCGAGCCGTGAGCCTCGTGACGTTGCTGGCGGTGCTCGGCGTGCTCGGCGCGGCGGGGTGGTTGTTCGTGGTCTATCCGGACACCGATGGCCCTGCGAGCGAGGTGGAGGAGGTCCACATCGAGGTCTCCGAAGGGATGACGCTCCGGCAACTCGCCAACGAGCTGAAGCGTGAACGTGTCATCAAAGACGCCAAAGTATGGTCGCTCTCCATGCGCATGCGGGGGCTCGACCGACACCTTCGACAAGGCAAGGTTCGATTTCGTGTGCCGATGACCCCTGAGGAGGCTGCGCGTCATGCGACGACGCGGTTGGGTCGCATTCAGGTTCGCATCCTGATCCCCGAAGGGTTTTCTCGTTTTGAGATTGCACAGCGACTCGATGAGTACGGCGTATGTAACGCCCACGATTTCCTCGACGCGACCGAGGATGCTTCGCTCCTCGCGAGCTACGGTGTGGAGGCCAACGACGCCGAGGGATACCTGTTTCCCGACACGTACGAGTTCGACGACGACACCAAGCCACGACGAGTGGTCGAGCGTATGCTGGCGAACTGGACTCGGAAGCATGAAGCGCTCGAAGAACGGTACGCGGAAAGGCTCAGCAAGCTGAAAGGGTGGACGACGCATGACATCGTCACACTGGCGTCCATCGTCGAGAAGGAAGCGGCGGTGCCTGCCGAACGTTCTCGGATTGCGGGTGTGTTCTGGAACCGCTTGAAGTCCAAGCGATTCCTGCCACGACGGAGGCTACAGGCCGACCCGACGGTTCAGTATGGTTGCGTCGCCGTTCCTGAGGCGGCGCCCTCGTGCACGGACTACGACGGCCGCATTACGCGGGCCATGCTGGACGACCCGAAAAACCCCTACAACACCTATCGGCACTCGGGACTTCCACCAGGCCCGATTAGCAATCCCGGAAACGCTTCCATCGCGGCGGTCATCGACCCCGAACAGCACGATTATTATTACTTCGTTGCGCGAGGCAGCGGGCAGCATCACTTCAGCGAGACACTTCGGCAACACAACATCGCGGTTCGGCGGAACGGTCAGAAATGACCCCTCCGCGGCGCCCAAGGAGCCCACTCTTTGGCGAGGAGGAACCGCAGCTAGGTCTCTTTGATCGTCCCGACGAAGATGCCGAAGATTCAGGAGAGGGCGCGCAGCGAGAGCTCGAATCGATTCGCGACCGGCTGCCGGCGAAGCTTCGTTTTGGCACCTCGAGCTGGACGTTTCCTGGTTGGGCGGGGCTCGTCTACCATCGACGCTACCCAAACCAGCGCGCCTTCCTTCGCGAGTCGCTTGGTGAGTACGCCCAGCACCCATTGATGAGAACGGTCGGCATCGACCGGGGCTACTACACGCCGGTTCCCGAAGAAGACCTGGCCGCGTATTCGCGTCAGCTGCCGGATGATTTTCGCGCCGCCATGAAAGTGTGGCAGGGCGTGGCGATGCCCGGGTACCCGAAGCATCCGCGCTATGGGGCGGATGCTGGAAAGGCGAATCCGGATTTTCTCAATGCCGAGGTGTTCGCGCGCGCGGTGCATGAGCCGGCCCGCGTGGCGTTCAGTCCACATATGGGTCCGTGGATCGTCGAGGTGGCGCCGTCGCCGTCCCCGCTCGATCCGGCATGGTTCTGTGAAAAACTCGATGCGTTTCTCGAGGCTGCGCCGAGCGACTTCCCATTCGCGGTCGAGCTCCGCGACCGCAAGCTGCTGACCCCCGAGTACACGCGGACCCTCCGCAAGCACGGCGCGGCCCACGTCTTCAACTACTGGTCCCGGATGCCCAACCTGGCGAAGCAGATGCGCGTCGAAGGCCTGCTTGAAGGCTCGTTGCTCGTCGTTCGGCTCCTGCTTCCTCCAGGCGGGCGGTACGCCGACCTCAAGGAAGCGTACGCCCCCTTCGATCGTCTCGTCGCACCTCAGCTCGAAATGCGGCAGGACGTCGTGAGACTCGTCCGTGCGGCCATCGACCGAGACATGGAGTGCTACGTGTTGGTGAACAACAAGGCCGAGGGGTCGTCTCCATTGACCGTGAGGGCCCTGGCCGACGCACTCGCCGGGTAGGTTGCCCCCCAGTAGAGCGGGACTATGTTCTGCGCCATGAGCGCGCCTAAGGCAGAGAACCTGACCTGGCACATTGGCGAGGTCGACCGAGAGGCTCGCGCGGCTGCACACGGACATCGCGGCGCCGTGCTTTGGTTTACCGGCCTCTCCGGGTCTGGCAAGAGCACCATTGGGCATCGCGTCGAGCGCATGCTGATCGAGCGCGGCGCC
>CALJYC010000048.1 GCA_937984275.1 uncultured bacterium
CCTTCAGAAAAGGGGTCTGACCCCTTTAGTCGATTTCTAGGAAGCGGGCCCAGAGGTTTAGGCCTTTGTCACAATAGTTTTGGAGGACGTTGACCATGGAGGAGCGCTTGTCTTCGTCGACTAGTGGTTCGGGTAGGAGTGGGTCTAGGACGACGTGACGAATGCCTTCTCGTCCGAGGAGAAACGCCTCGCGCACCGAGTCGTTGAGAGGCAACCCTTCCAAACGGTCCATGCTGACCGTCATGTCTCCGTGGAGCTTTGCGTAAGTTTGCTCCAAGCCCGGACTATCCCACAGCGCTCGCGCGCGGCGCTCCTGATCAGGGTTCAGCTCTTCCATGCGAAACACCGACGCGCCAGGGTCGAGGCCGAGCGCAGCGAGCTCGTCACGAATGCCGTCGATGCCAGGCGTCAAATTGTTCGGCCGCAAGAACAAGCCAGGCTTCAGTTCTTCGAAGCCAAGGAAGCGAAGCGCGCGCAACCGGCGGCGCAGGGCTGGGCGATCGGTGCGCGACAGGTCGGCCGTGAAGACCGCTGCCCACGATCCATCCCAAGGGCCGACGCGCGCGGAGACGGTCCGCCATCCATGGATTTTGTCGTTGACCACTTGGGCGCTCGGGCCGAGGCGATACTCGCCGCGCCCGGGTGATTCGAGCAATCCCTCCGCCCGCAGGCGCACGATAGCGACGCGTACGCTGTTCTCGGCGATGTCGAACACCGACGCGGCCTGCACCAGTGATCGTACAGGCAACACCCCTTGGTAAATGGACTCGCCCGCGGAAAGGACTTCCAGGACGACCGCTTTGGCGCTCACGTTCATTGGTGTAATATTACATGAAACAAGGAAGTGCTCTGCTAGGCGTAATAGAACATGTTTCACTTCTTGTCTAGCCCATGCTTCGAGAAGGGGCCAGTCGATGCTGACAGAAGGCGCCTCCGGGGCTAAGACTGGCCGCGATGGTGCGTCTCAGCGTCAACGTGAACAAAGTCGCCACGCTCAGGAATTCCCGGGGTGGGATGGTGCCGAGCGTGGTCGAGGCGGTCCGGGTCTGTGTGGAAGCGGGGGCTCCGGGGATCACGGTGCATCCTCGCACGGACGAGCGGCACATTCGGCCTGGCGACGTGTACGACATCGCAGCGGAGCTCGAGCCACTGCGTGACCGGGTGGAGTACAACATCGAGGGCGACCCGCGCCCCGATTTGGTCGAGATGGTCGACAAGGTGCGCCCCGACCAGTGCACACTGGTGCCTGTCCGGCCTGGCGAGCTGACGAGTGAAGCCGGCTGGCCCGCGGACACGCCCAAGGCCGCGCTCGCCGAAATCATTGCGCGTTTTCACGAGCGAGGTGTGCGAGTGAGCGTGTTCGTCGACCCCGAGCCGGGGCCGATCGATTGGGCGGCAGAGCTCGGTGCGGACCGAATCGAGCTCTACACCGAACCGTACGCCCGCGCGTTTGAACGAGGCGGCGATACGCTAAACGTTAGCCTCGAACGCTATCGCGCTGCGGCCGAGCGTGCTGCCAGCAATCAACTCGGCGTGAATGCTGGGCACGACCTCGATGTCGCGAACCTGCCCACATTCCTGACGTTGCCCCATATCGATGAGGTCTCGATTGGGCATGCGTTGATGGCGCGCGCGTTGTTCGCTGGGTTGGGACCTGCAGTTGAGGAATACCTGCAAATTACGGGGTCGCGTTGACAGTGAAGCCGAGTTCCCTAGAGTCGGGCCGCTATGGCTAAGAGGACCCACAGCAACCCTGTGACCGCCGTCCTAAGCGGATTGCTCGATCAGCGAAGCAACGAGCCCAAGGTCGCGCCGGTGCCCGATGGTGTCCGGCTCGACGGAAGAACTTGCTTGGTGACCGGCGCCAACAGCGGGCTCGGCAAGGCGATTGCGATTCGACTCGCGAAGCGCGGCGCCTACGTGATCATGGCGTGCCGAAGCGGGATCCCCGAAGCGGGACAAGACGTTCGTTCGGAGAGCGGAAGCGACAACGTCGAAATGATCCAGGTCGACCTCAGCGACTTCGATTCAATGACGGCCTTCTGCGACGAGTTGCGTGATCGAAACGTTACATTGGATGCTGCAGTGTTCAATGCGGGTGTCGTGCCGGTCACGTCGCGCGTGAACAAGCACGGCCTCGAGTTGATGTTCGCCGTGAACTTCTTGGCGAAGTTCGTTCTACTCAATCGCTTGCTCCACGATGGGGTCATTCCCAACGCCGTGTATGGCAACAACTCCCGTGCCGAGGATCCACCGCGTGTGATTTTCGTTTCGTCGGAGACCCATCGAAGCTCGATACCCATCGATTTCGACACATTTGGCGAGCCGATCGAGTACGGCGTGTCGGACGGGGTGAAGTACTATGGCCTCAGCAAGCTGCACCTGACGACGTTCTTCCAAGAGCTGTCGAGGCGCCTCAATCCTGGCGGCACCGGTGACAATCCGGATGTCTGTGTGCATGCCCTCTGCCCGGGCGCGATCAACTCGAACATGGCGCGCGAGGCGCCCACGTGGCTCAAACCCATCCTCAAGCCGGTGATGGCCGTGTTCTTCCAGAGCCCCGAGAAAGCCTCGATTCCCGTCGACTACCTCGTGGCCTCCGACGAGATGGGTATGAAAACGGGCGAATACATGCACATGCTGCGGAACAAGGAATCATCGGAGGCATCGATGGACTCGGAAAAGGGCGCACTGCTGTGGAGCAAGACCGAAGAGCTTCTTCGCAGGCACAATGTGATTTAGGAAGACCGAATGACTGACGATCTAAGCCAGGCAGAGAAAGAGATCCTCGACGGGACGGTGTGGAACCGGTTCTGCGACACGCTGAAGATGGCCGGGAACGTGGTGTTGGGGCCGAACACGCCGAGCGATCCGATGAACCGCATGGAAGGTTTCCGGTACCTGAGCCGGATCACGCGGGCCGCGTTGCAAACGTTCGTCGAGCACAACGATCCGCTCGCGCCCGTGCTGCAGCGTGTGGTGCACGAGACGGCGAAAATGGGTGCCGACCACCCCGACAACTACTACCAGAATGCAGCGATCAGCGGTGAGCACGAGTACCGCATTCGAGGCAACCGCGGTTCCGTCCAATACCTCGGGTTCTTCACGCAGCGGGGCAACTACGGGCAAGGTCGCGGCATGCCGCCCACCGGATACCTCGAAGCATCGTCGTTGGAGATCGAGCCCGACGGTAGCTTCGAGATCATTCTCAGCACCGAAGAGAAGCCTGGGAACTGGCTGCCGATGGAAAAAGAGACCGGGACGCTCATCGTGCGCCAGACGTTCTTGGATCGTGAGAATGAAACGATTGCGGACCTTCAAATCGAGCGGATCGGCGGAGATGGGAAGCCGTCACCGTTCGACCCCGTGCAGTGCGCGGAGGGACTGACGATGTCCGCGGGCCTCGTTGCGGGCGCGGCGATCATGTTCGCGAGCTGGGCGGAGAACTTCAAGAAGGCCACGAACAAGCTTCCGCGAATGCCGCAAGAGGTGTCCAACCAAGCGGGCGGCGTGCCGGACATCGCCTACTACCACAGCTACTGGAAGCTCGGGCCGGACGAAGCGCTGGTGATCGAGGCGACGCCTCCGGAGTGCGAGCATTGGAACTTCCAGCTCAACAACTATTGGATGGAGTCGCTCGACTACCGCTACTACCCGATTCACGTCAACAAGCACACAGCGACCTATCGGCCAGACGGGTCCGTACAAGTGGTGGTGGCCGCGCAAAACAAGGGCTTCGACAACTGGATTGACACGGTCGGTCACGAAGAGGGCACGATGTGTTGGCGATGGGTGCGCGCGGACGGGCATCCGGAGCCACAGACGCGAGTGGTGAAGCTCTCGGAGCTCTGAGGCCGTCGATGTCTCCGCGCGAAGTCACGAGCAGCTTCGATCGGCCGTATCGTCCGGCTGCCATCGCCATCGCAAATCGCGTGGGGCGGTTTCTGTCCGGGGTCGGAATCGGCGGCAAACCGATCACCGTGGACGGCGTCCTTTCCGACGCGCGGCGCAAAGTCGGGCTGAGTGACTTTGGCGACGAGGGATTCCTCGAGCCTCTAGAGGTGTTGGCCGACTCGATCAATCGAGAGGCCGCGCTCAATCCAGTCGGTCACCTGATCATCCGTGGCCGGATCGTCGGCGTGTTGGCCAACAAGCTGGTGGCGCAAGACACAATCAAGCGGCATCCGGAGATCCTCGACATTCCGGTCGAGGCGCCAGTCGTCGTGGCAGGACTCGCTCGCACCGGTACGACGATGTTGCATCGCTTGATCGCGCAGGATCCTGCCATACGCTCGCTTGCTTCGTGGGAAGCGATTAACCCGGCGCCGGCGAAACAGAAGAGCGGTCAGAAGAAGGACCCACGATTCGCGCAAGCTGCGGCCGCCGCCAAGGGGCTCAAGTACATGTCACCGGGCTTCTTTGCGATTCATCCCGCTGAGCCAGACGCACCGGAGGAAGAGGTGATTCTCCTCGAGCAGGCGTTCCTGACCACCACGCCCGAAGCGATGATGAACGTGCCGACGTATGCCAAGTGGCTGGAGGAGCAGGATCACGTTCCGGCGTACCAGGCGCTGAGGCGGATGATGCAGTACCTACAGTGGCAGCGGCCCGGCATCGGCAAGAGCGTGCGATGGGTGCTCAAGACCCCACACCATCAGGAGTACTTCGATCCGCTCCTCGAGGTGTTTCCGGACGCGACCATCGTTCATACGCATCGCGATCCGCTCAAGACGAGTCCATCGTTCTTCAGCATGATCACCCATCTGCAGATGATCTTCAGCGATGATGTCGATCCCAAGCGAGTGGCAACCCATTGGCTCGGCAAGATCGAGAATATGGCGCGCCGCACCATGGCCACCCGCGACCGCGTGAACGACAAGGGCTTCGTCGACGTTTCATACTACGACCTGATCAAAGACCCGATCCCTCAGGTCGCCCGGGTCTACGAAGCGGCCAACCTCGCCCTAACGCCAGAGGCGAAAGACGCCATGGAAGCCTCCCGCCAGCTCAACAAGCAGCACAAGTACGGCCGCCACAAATACTCCCTAGCCGACTTTGGCATGACAAAAGACGACGTAGAATCCCGCATCGCTCCCTACCGCACCCGCTTCAACGTCCCCTACGAATAAAAAGAGTAACAGGGGTCAGACCCCTTTTGAAAAGGGTTAACCCTTCGTAAAAGGGGTCTGACCCCTTTTTGTGTCACGCTTTTTCAAGGGGTTAGGCTTCAGCGTGATGCATAGCCTTTCCGCTGTTCTGACGACCGACGTGGGGGTCGTTCCGTTTTGGCAGCGGTTGGTTTCGCTGGTTGGGTTGTTTGCGATGGTGGGGATTGCGTGGCTGCTTTCCAAGCGTCGTGATCGTGTGCCGTGGCGTGTCATCGGGTGGGGTATTGGGTTGCAGGTGTCGTTTGGCATCCTGGTGATGAAGACGGAGCTTGGGCTGCGGTTGTTCTCGCTCTTGAACGACTTGGTCATCGCCTTGTTGGGCTTCACTGCGCAAGGGACCGAGTTCATCTTTGGCGACTTTGCGTCCGAGAAGTTCACGATCGCGATCAATGTGCTTCCGACGATCATCTTCTTCTCGTCCTTGATGACGATCCTCTACTACCTCGGCATCATGCAGCGGTTGGTGGGCCTGTTCGCATGGGTCATGCGCCGCACGATGCGCACTTCCGGCTCCGAGACACTTTCCGCTGCAGCCAACTCGTTCGTCGGCCAGACCGAGGCGCCGCTCATGATCGCACCGTTCATCCGGACGATGACGACGTCGGAATTAATGGCGGTGATGACCGGCGGCTTTGCAACCGTCGCCGGGGGAGTCCTGGCCGCCTATGTCGGCCTACTCAAGGACGTCTTTCCTGACATCGCCGGGCACCTGATCGCAGCTAGTGTGATGAGCGCCCCCGCCGCCCTCGTGATTGCCAAGGTCATGTGGCCGGAAACCGAGAAGTCCGAGACGGCCACGGAGGTCAGGCTCGAGATCGAAAATCCCGACGTAAACGTCATCGATGCAGCCGCGCGAGGCGCATACGAAGGAATGAAGCTGGCTCTCAACGTCGGGGCGATGCTGCTGGCCTTCATCGCGCTAATCGCCCTCACCAACGCCCTGCTCGGTTTGCCATTTGGGCTCTACAACGACTCGATGGGACTCGAGGGCGCCGCAGCGGTCGAGCCACTCACGCTGCAGCAGATCCTCGGATGGATCTTCTGGCCATTCGCGTTCCTGATCGGAGTGCCCGCCGCCGAGTGCGCCAGTGTGGGAACGCTGCTGGGCGAGAAGCTCGTCCTCACCGAGTTCGTCGCGTATCTACACCTCTACGAGTCGCTGTCGGAAGGCGTCACGCAGTTGTCGCCGCGCACGGTGGTGATCGCGAGCTACGCGCTGTGCGGATTTGCGAACTTTGGCTCCATTGGGATCCAGCTGGGCGGCATTGGGGGGATCGCGCCGGAGCGAAGGCATGATCTCGCAAGGCTGGGCTTGCGGGCGATGTTTGGCGGCATGCTGGCATCGCTGATGACGGCCGCGGTCGCTGGAATGCTTCTTTAACGATAGCGCGACAATTTGCCACCTTACACATCGGGGCCATCGTCCTTACGTAGTTCGGCGATGATGCGTATTGGCTTGGTCTCGGTGGTTTTTCTTGCGCTCGGCTGCGCCTCCGCTCGCGCGGAAGCTAGTCCTGCCGAAGGCCGCCAAGTGCAGTCGATCGTCCGCAATACCGCGAGCCCCTTTTGTCCTGGCAAGACGCTCGACTCCTGTCCGAGCCCTAAGGCCGGTGAGTGGCGGCGGGATATTCGCGAGTGGGTCGGAGAGGGCGTTGCCGAACCCGAAATTCGGGACCGCCTGCAGGCGAGGGTGCCCGGCTTTGATTTGAGCATCCCACCGGTCAAATCCGGATGGGTGATCCCGGTCGTCGCACTCACGTTATCGACCTTGTGGTTCGTCGTGATGGCGCGAAGGTTCACAAGGCGTCGCGTATCGAGTCCTCTCGTGGAAACGCCGACACAAGCTCTCGCTCTCGACGCGCGTCTCGACGAAGAGCTCGCCGGCCTAGACTGAGGGCGGCAAGAGCCGGTCAACCCGTCCGTTCGTGTCGGGGTCGTGTCAGATGTCCTTGCGGTCTTCTGCCCCCTGATTTGCCCAGAGGCTCCTGTGCTATTGGAGGATCGTGATGTCCGCGTCTCCTCCCCTTATCGCTCTCGCTCTCATCACGGTCCTCGTGGCTGGCACCCTCGGAGCGCATGCTGACGGAGGTCAGATCATCGATAGGGCGACTGGGACCAAGTTCGACGAGATCACCAAGGTGGCAGCAGAGAGCTTCAAGTGCCTGGGGGCTGGGGTGCGCAAGCTCATGATGGTCGATGTGTATGCAGTCGCATTTTGCGTCGAGGCTGCGCACGCCGACGCCCTGGTCAGGGGCTACGTCGAGAGCCACCACGCCGGTCTGCGAGGCGACGCATTGTTCGAAGCCCTTCGCAAGGACCCGGAGTTCTTTGGAATGCTGGCTGGGGCCAAGGCGAACCGATTGACGGTGCTCAAGCTTCGCCGGGACTTGAGCAAGAAGCAGTTGGCCGACAACATCCGTCGCTCTTTACGTGGCTTACTGTCGGTCGAGAAGCTCGACAAGCTCACTGCCGCCATCACCACGGGCGCAAAGAAAGGGCAGACGGTGAAGATCTACGCCGTTGGGGGCAGCCTCACGGTCGACGTCGCCGGGGCAGTGCGTGTGATCGGAGATGAAGAAGTGACGCAGAAACTGTTCTTCGTCTGGCTCGGGTCCAAAAGCGTGAGCCCGCCGCTCCGCGAGGACATCGCACGCCGCGCCGCGCAACTCACACAATGAGCGCCTTGCGATTCCAATCCGTCGTGCGTCTGAACCGGAATACACGGTTTGCGATGGCACGAAACGCGCGAACCCGCGGTGCTTTCTTCCGAATCGAAGTCGCAAGGACCTGTGCGACCGCAGTGTTTGTTCACGGCGCTGACACGGGCGCTGCGGCTGACATTGGCACTGACGACGGCACTGCCGTTGGCACTCACACTGCCGCTGACTTAGACCGTGCAGATCACCGACGAGCCGTGCCCAAACAGCCCCTGGTTTACCGTGATCCCTGCTCTGGCACCCTCGACCTGGCGGCCGTCGGCTTGGCCTCGGAGTTGCCACGTGAGCTCGCAGACCTGTGCGATCGCTTGAGCCGGCACTGCTTCGCCGAAGCATCCCAGGCCGCCGCTCGGGTTGACCGGAACTCGGCCGCCGATGGTGGTCTCGCCATCTCGAAGGAGCTTCTCGGCGTCGCCAGGTGGGCACAAGCCGATCTGTTCGTACCAATCGAGCTCGAGGGCGGTCGACAAGTCGTAGACCTCGGCGAGGCTCATGTCTTCGGGGCCGAGGCCGGCCTCTTGGTAGGCGCGATGCGCGATCGATTCTTTGAATCCGATCTCGGGCAACCCCACGCCCGCCTTTGAATCCGTCGCCAGGTTGGGCATCTCGATGACGCTGTTGGGGTATACCGGCGTGACCGTCGACACCGCAGAGATCTTCACGGGGTCGGTCGTGTGTTTCCGGGCGAAGTCCATGCTCGACAGCACCAACGCGGCCGCGCCATCGCTCGTGGCACAGATGTCGAGCAGATGAAGCGGGTCGGCCACCAGCACCGAGCTCATCACGTCTTCGAGGGCGACGTCCTTGCGGTACCGTGCATTTGGGTTGTGAAGGCCGTGCTTTGAGTTCTTCACCTTCACCGCGGCGAAATCCTGCTGGGTCGCGCCGTAGATGTCCATGCGACGGCGCGCGTAGAGCCCGAAATAGGTCGGGTTGGTGATCCCTTGGATGTGGAAGCGCAGCCAATCCGGATCCTCCGGACGCCGCCCACCCGTCGGTGCAAAGAAGCCCTTCGGCGCCGCGTCCGCGCCAATCACCAGCGCCACATCGCACAGCCCCGCCAAGATGTTCGCCCGCGCGACGCTAATCGCCTGCGCACCGGTCGCGCACGCGCCGTACGAGCTCGACACCTTTGCACCGGACCAGCCAAGCGCCTGCGCAAAGGTCGCGCCCGCGACGTACCCTGGGTAGCCATTGCGAATCGTGTCGCCGCCAGCCACCAGTTGAATGTCTTTCCACTCGACGCCAGCGTCCTTCAACGCGTCCTGCGCCGCCTTCACACCGTAGCCGACGAAGTTTTGCCCCCACTTGCCCCAGGGGTGCATGCCCACGCCGAGAACTGCAACGTCTTTGCTCATGCGTTACTCCCGCCGTCGGTCGGCTTCCAGTTCCAAGTGAAGTAGACGTGCTCGTCGTCTTCGTAGAGCTCGCGGAGCACGAGCTCCATCGGCATGCCGGTCTTCAACGCATCCACCCCAATGCCGTCGGCAACCTGGCCAAGGATCGTGATCCCCTCTTTTTCGAGCTCAACCGCCGCGATGGCGAACGGCTCGAACGGTTCCTTCGCCACGAACGGAGGAGGCGGCTTGTAGCTCGCGCTCGTGTACGACCACACCGTCCCGGTGCGGCTCAGGGGCACCTCTTCGAAGTCGGCCTGGTCACACCCCGGGTTTCGGCAGAAGGTCTTCTCGGCGGGAAAAAAATAGGTTCCACACGCGCGGCATCGCGTTCCGAGCAGCCGCGGCTCGCGTGGGTCCATGGTGAAGAGGCCTTCGACAGCCGGCGCGTTGGTTTTGTGAGGCATCGTGAAAGGTCCCATGAAATAGAACACGTTTCACTGGGTTTCAAGCCCCCGTAAAAGCGACGCTCTGCGTCGCTCACGGGGCTTCGCCCCCTCTTGGACCAGGTTGTCCTGTTTCAGGCGGTTTTGGCGTACTGGGCCTTCGTTCGCTCGAGCAAGTCCGTCAGGTCATCGCGGAGGGCTTCGAGGCTGTCGAGGGTGGCGCGCACGGTGGGGCGACGCAGGCCGTCGATCTCCTCGATCATCCTCTCCAGTCGCCTCGCGGTCGCGGTGGCACGCCGGATCGTGTCCATCTGCTCCGCGCCCTCGGGCTTCGGGTTGAACACTGGATTGAATCGCTTCCGAAGCTCCGACACCGCTGCGCCCTCTTCGAAGACCGCCTCCCGGAGCTCATCGACCACTCCTTGATCGACGGCCCGTTCGTCGGCCGCGTCGTTGCTGGGGCTCTTCTTCAGGGCCTTGGCGAAATAGTCGACAGCGTCGCAGGTCGGGATCCGCTCGTTGAGACCGTCCCGTTTCAAGACGGATGGCGCGTGCCGCTTGAGAGCGACATACGATCCGGTGAGCTTGTCGGCGGTAGCCTGTTTGAGCTGAAGCTCGAGCGAGCAATAGGCGTAAAAGTCCTCGTATCCCCAGTCGAGGTACGACTCCCGATTGCGGACCTCGACGAGCGCCTCTGCCATGTTGACCCATGAGCGTTTGAACTCACGCGCACGCCGAACGACGTGAACCCGAAGCTCGTCTGCCCCCTCTGCTTCGAGCGCCTCTGCCAGGTCGCCGAGCCTTTGATGCGTAGCCATCGGCGCTCTATATCACTGAAGCCGCGTGTCCGAGTAACTCATGATCGGATGATCGCACCTGCATCGAGGAGCGCGCGTCTACTAGAAGAGAAGTCGCATCGCCGCGCGCGCTCACCACAAACAGTTGGAACCTTTGCACAATTGTGACCCAAAATACTTGTTGACAACCGTGCTTCCGAAGCTTTACCGTAGGACTGTCAGTGGCTGATCAGCGACCCACTGGCAGGGCAAATCGGGCTTCACACTCCTTGGGGTACAACACAACGGGCACTCGGGCGGGGTTCACACCTCGCCCGAGAACTTTAACGTTGTCGTGTAAGCCGCACCCAAAGCTCGAGCGACACAAGACGCTGCGAGCTTGACGTTGCTAGAGGCTTCGCTTCTTGCCGCGTAGGCCTCGGCGACTGCCTTTGGGCTTCTTTGGCCGGTCGAATGAGCGAGCGTCACCGCCGCCGCCTCGGTCGTAGCGGCCTCCGCCATCACCTCGACCATAGTCGTTGCGATCGGGTGGCGGCCCGAAGTCGCGCTGCTGACGCGGGGGCCGGGGGCGGTCTTCAGCGATATCGAGCCGCAATTCACGGCCACCGACTTCGCGCCCGTGGAACTTCTCGACCGCCTGGGCGGCATGCTCTTCGGCTGCGAACCGAACGAATGCGAAGCCTCTGGGGCGTCCGCTTTCACGGTCCTTTGGAATGTGAACGTCAACGACCTCACCGATCTCTCCAAAGAGCTCACGGAGCTCCTGGTCTGTCGTGCCGAAGTTGAGGTTCCCTACGAATATCTTACTTGAAATGACTTACTCCGTTCTCCTGATGTGCACATTTGGCACGTTTTGCGTTTGAGTCCAATCGGGGGAGTCTACCCCAGATCCGACGTCGTTTGGTGAGATCCTCTGGGTCAGTAGTGCCAGGGGAACTTTTGGTAGTCTTGAGGGCGCTTTTCGAGGAAGGCGTCGCGGCCTTCTTGGGCCTCCTCGGTGCCGTAAGCCAATCGGGTGGCTTCTCCGGCGAAGAGCTGCTGACCGACGAGCCCGTCGTCGACCATATTGAAGCCGAACTTAAGCATTCGCATGGCGGTCGGGCTCTTGGAGTTGATTTCCTTGGCCCAGGAAAGGGCGAAATCCTCGAGATCGGCGTGGGGCACGACCGCATTGACCATCCCCATCTCGGTAGCTTCTTGGGCGCTGTAATTGAGGCCCACGAAGAACACCTCACGCGCCTTCTTCTGCCCGACCTGGCGGGCGAGCAAGGCAGAGCCGTAGCCGCTGTCGAAGCTGGCCACATCGGGGTCGGTCTGCTTGAAGAGCGCGTGCTCTTCGCTGGCGATGGTCAGGTCACACACCACGTGCAGGCTGTGGCCGCCGCCGACCGCCCACCCAGGTACCACCGCGATCACCACCTTCGGCATGAAACGGATCAAGCGTTGCACTTCCAGGATGTGCAAGCGCCCGAGCCTCGCCGGATCGATCTCTCCCGCCGAATCGGTTTCGTACTTGTATCCATCTTTGCCGCGGATGCGTTGATCGCCACCGGAGCAAAAGGCCCAGCCGCCGTCCTTGGGAGAAGGGCCGTTGCCGGTGAGGAGCACGCAGCCAACGTCCGACGTTTGCCGCGCGTGGTCGAGCACGCGGTAGAGCTCGTCGACAGTGCCCGGCCGGAATGCGTTGCGCACCTCGGGTCGATCGAAGGCGATGCGGACCGTGCCATGATCCTTGGCGCGGTGGTAGGTGATGTCTTGCAGGTTGAAGCCCGGTACTTCGGTCCACTTCGACGCGTCGAATATCTCCGAAATCATGTCCCTCTTATTCCGTGAACTCGTTCAGCACAGCGAGGATGATGCGTCCGAGGAGGGTCGCCACTTGCTCACGCGAGAAGTCACCATCGATCCAGCGCTGCAAGATTTCGCCTGCGCCGCTCACCATCACGTCGGCGAGCGCAAACGCTTCGTCTTCGCCCACACCCGTCAGCGCGCGAAGCGGGGCCAACCACGGCTGAACGAGCTGCCTGCGGAATTCCTTGCTGATCGCGGTGATTTCCTGGTCGGGGCCCACCGAACGCAAGAGTTGCCAACCGCCCGAGCCCCTTGCCTCGATCGTGTCGCAGGCCGCATCGATGAACGCACGGGCGGTCGTAGCGACGTCCAGGTCGTCGTTCGGTTGCTCGACATCGGGCACTCGGCGCGTGTAGTCCTCACGGAAGTCTTCGAGCACCCCCTTGATGAGCTCGTGCCGATTCGGGAAGAACTTATAGACCACCGGTCGAGTGACCCCGGCCGCGGCCGCCACGTAAGGTATGCGCACGCTGTCGACGCCGTCGGTCGCGATGATGTCCGACGTGACGCGCAACAGTTGCTGTTGACGCTCCTCGGGACTGAGCCTGGTACGCGCCGAGTCGCTTGGTCTGATGGATGAGGGCATTGGCGTCACGAAAAAGGGTGGCCCCCAAACTAGAAGCCACCCTGATCGAGTTCGAACTCCGGACGGCTCAGTCTTGAGCCAGGTTCATCACCTGCTGGAGGCTCATGGCAAGGGTCATGTCGCCGTCGATCTTGATCTTACCGGACATGAAGGCCTGCATCGGGTTCAGCGAGCCGTTGAGCATGGCGAGCCAGTCTTCGGAGGACACCGTGATGGTCGCGCCGGGGCCGTCATGGGTGCCCTTGCTGACGAAGTCGCCGGTCTTGCCCTTCGTGCAGTCCAAACTCCACTCTCCGCCACCGTCACCGGTGATGTTGAACTGGTAGATTGCATTGGGTTGGGTGGCCGCGTCGGTGTTTTCGGCGGCTCTCTGCTCAAATTTTTCGAAGAACTCAGCTGCGGATTCCATTGATATTGCCTCTCTTGTTGTGTCGGCCGCCGTTTCCACCCACTGGTCGGTGTGGCTCGCCGGAGAGGAGTTGTAACCGAAATCACCGCTGCATGCACCCCTGTATGGCTGGAAAAACGCAGCGTTTGAAACAAGCCCGAAACGTTAGACACATCCAGCGGAAACAGCCCGGATCTAGGCTCTCTCAACTTCAAAGGAGGAACCGGGGATGGACGCTCTCAATCAGGCGGATACGGCATGGCTCATGGTGTCGTGTGCACTCGTGATGCTCATGACACCGGGCTTGGCGCTCTTTTATGGCGGCATGGTGGGCTCGAAGAACGTGCTCTCGTCGTTCATGCACAGCTTCATCGCGCTGGGGATCATCACCTTGCAGTGGGTGGTGATCGGCTACTCACTCTCGTTCGGCTCGGACATGGGCGGCGGTTTGATCGGTGGCTTCGAGTACGCCTTCTTGAACGGGGTAGGTCTCGAGCCGCAAGAGGGCTCCACGATTCCACACATCCTCTTCATGGCGTTCCAAATGATGTTCGCGATCATCACGCCTGCGCTGATCTCCGGCGCCATCGCAGAGCGGATGAAGTTCTCCGCCTACTTTCTGTTCATCATCCTTTGGGCGACGTTGGTCTACGATCCGATTTGCCACTGGGTGTGGGGGCCGGACGGCTGGCTCGGCGCGCGGGGAGCGCTCGACTTCGCTGGCGGCACGGTCGTTCACCATTCGTCGGGTGCGGCAGCGCTGGTATGCGCCCTGGTCCTTGGCCGGCGTACTCGCCCCGGCCCGCCCCACAATCTGACGCTGACATTGCTCGGCGCTGGCATGCTTTGGTTCGGTTGGTTCGGATTCAATGCAGGTAGCGCACTGGCTTCCAACGAGAACGCCGCACTTGCGTTGGTCAATACCCATCTCGCAGCAGGCGCCGCCGCGTTCGCATGGGCCATCGTCGAATGGATCAAGCAGGGCAAACCCACCGCCCTCGGCGTGGCCTCTGGCTTGGTCGCCGGCCTGGTGTGCATCACCCCTGCCGCAGGCTTCGTGGGTCCGACCTCGGCGGTCATCATGGGCCTGGTCGCTGGGCCCGTTTGTTACGGAGCGGTGATGCTCAAGGGCAGGCTCGGCTACGACGATGCGCTCGACGCGTTTGGCATCCATGGCGTGGGTGGTGCCCTCGGCGCGATCCTGACCGGCGTGTTTGCGGCTGAGGTCTGGGGTGGCACGAACGGGCTCATCGACGGTAACAGCGAGCTCTTCGTGGAGAACATCATCGGCGTGCTCGCTGCGGCGGCCTACTCGGTGGTGGTCACCTTCGTGATCCTGAAGGTCCTCGACGCGACCCTCGGCCTCCGCGTCAGCAACGACGAGGAGAGCGAGGGCCTCGACACCAATCTGCACGGCGAAGAGGGCTACCACATGGGTGGCGCTGGGGCGCTGACCGAGTAGCCATCGTTCGGTATCTGGGACCGATTGTCCGGGGCCTGCGTTCGTCGTAGGTCTCGGGCATGGGTTTAGGTCGCTTCGTGGCTAGGTTGTTGGGGAAGAAGGATGAGCCACGCGCGCCTCTTCCCGAGGCGGAGGAGCGAGACTACTCGCTCTCGGAGCTCGCCGGCTACGACGGTTCAGATCCCAGCAAGCCGCTTCTCATCGGCATCCGCGGCTACGTGTACGACGTGACGCGCGGCCGGGACTTCTACGGGCCGGGCGGGCCCTACGGAATGTTTGCCGGGAAAGACTGCACACGCGCACTCGCGAAGGTGTCGTTCGACGAAGAGCTCTTCACCGGCGACATCGAAGGCCTGGAACTGGATGAGCTCGACAAGCTCGAAGAGTGGATCGAGATGTTCGAGGGGAAGTACCGGCGCATCGGCCGGTTGCTCGAGCCGTAGGGTCAGGGCGACAGCACCGGCGTCACCCGGAGAACTTCCCCGCCGGAGCCGCCACCGTCGTTGGTGATGTACAAGAGCCGGTCCGGTCCTTGTCGCGGCGAGCGAAGACGTCCCCTATCTTCGATCACGCGAAAGTCGTCGGTCACTTCGCCTTCAGACGTCACGAAGTAGATGTGTAAGTGCTCGGCCTTCAAAGTTGCGACAGCGAGCACGCCGTCCCAGGTGCCCCACGCGTCCCCTTCGATGAAGGTCGCGCCCGATAGCGCAAGGGTCGGCGCGCCGGTCGACCAAATCGCCTCGACCGCATTGGGAAACTTGCCCAGGTCGGTCATCGGAACCGATTCGTCATAGCCGGAACCCGGATCCCAGCCGAAGTTACCCTCGACCAGCAGATTGAGCTCATCGTCAACTGATGGACCGTGCTCGGCCGACACGCCGAGGTCGTCCCGGGAGCGGAACGCCACGCCCTGAATGTTGCGATGACCTTTCGAGAACCAGAGACGTCCGCCGGGATTCCCGGGCGCGGCCGCGCCATTTCGATCGATGCGCAGCACTTTCCCGCCCAGCGAGTTGTCGTCCTGCGGTGTGTCCGCGATCGCGGCATCGCCGGTACCCACCCACAGGTAGCCATCCGGTCCGAAGCGAGGCCGACATCCGCTGTGCCTGCCGGAGCTGTATGGCATGCCCTTCACGATGTCCGTGCGGCTGCCGTTCACCACACCGTCGCCGTTGGGCGTTTCGAGCGTGTACCGCACCAAGCGCACATCGGTGTCCCCGTCGAGGTTGGAGGCCATGCACACGTAGACGTAGCCGTTGAGTGCAAAGTCGGGATCGACCTCGAGGCCCATCATGCCGCCTTCGCCACTCGCAACCAAATCGCTGGGCGCGACCGTGAGCGGCTGGGCGTCCACGCCGTCGACATACACATTGAGTGGGCCCGGCCTTTCGGTCACCAGCACGGTCCCGTTGGGCAACCATGCGATGTCCCATGGCTTGTCGAGACCTGAAATCAAAGGGGTGACCTCGAGGCGGGAGACGGTGCCTCCGCCGCCGGATCCGGCTGTACCTCCCAATGCGCCACTGCCGCCGGTTCCCGCGCAGCAGCTGGTGCCCGCCGATTCCCCACATGCCCCCAACAGGACGGCACAAACCAAGAAAATTCTAAATCCCACGACGACAATTTCGTCCGCGAGCGGCCCGAGTTCAAGTCGAGCGAAAGCGCTGGCAGGTCAATGTAGCGAGAGTGCCTACGCAAAGGGCGGCCATTACATACAGAAACGGCGGTTTCAGCAGGCCGTATTGACCTCTGTTCAGCTGCGGCGCAGCATCCTTTCGTGGACAACCAGAAGATCATTGATGAGGTGATGGGTGGTGGTTTGCGCGTGCTCAACCGCATCGCGGACTCGCCGCTAGTCGAGCGGCTTGGATTGGAAGAGCGTGCCCAGCAGCTCGTTTATGAAGGAGCGAAGCGAGCGGCCGAGACCGCAGCGAAGGCCGCCAAGCGGCTTGCCCCCAAACGCGCTGGCGATCGCCCACGAAGCTCGATGAAGTTCGATCTGAGCTTGAGTGAAGAGCAGCAGCTCATGCGGGACACGCTTCGGCGATGGGCCGATGACGTGATGCAGCCGGCCGCCCGAGAGGCCGACGATCGCTCTGCGCCGCCCGACGACTTCCTCGAGACGTTTGGCGACCTCGGTGCGATCGCGATGGCTGTGCCCGAGGTCATGGGCGGAGCGGCCGAGCAGGTGTCGGCCGTCTCACAGATGCTCATCACCGAGGACCTCGCACGCGGCGACATGGGCCTCGCGTATGCGGCGCTGTCGCCGTTGTCTTTTGTGAACGCGCTCGTGCACTGGGCGGACGACGACCAACGGGCGAGCTTGCTCCCTTCGTTCTTGGAAGGAGGCATGACAGCCGCGAGCATCGCCGTCGTGGAACCGCAACCGTTTTTTGATCCGAACGCGTTGCGAACGACAGCCAAGAAGCGTGGACCGGACTACGCGCTCAGTGGAGAGAAGTCCATGGTGGCGTTGGCCGAACGAGCCAAGTGGTTCTTGGTTGCGGCCGAGATCCCCAAGGCAGGCCCGCGCTTCTTCCTGGTGGAGCGCGATGCGGCCGGTGTCGAAGTGACCGAAGAGCCCGCCATGGGGTTGAGGTCCGCGGGGCTCGGGCGGCTGAAGCTCGACAAAGTCCGCGTTGCTCGCGATGCGGTGCTGGGAGGTGATGCGGCCCTGAAGTCAGAGGGCAAGGTGGCCTACGCCGACGCTGTGAACCGGGCGCGCATCGCCTGGGGCGCCATGGCCCTCGGAACTTCTCAGGCCCTCTTGGATTACGCGATTCCATATTGCAACGACCGGATCGCATTCGGAGAGCCGATTTCGCATCGGCAAGCCGTGGCGTTCATGATTGCGGACATCGGCATCGAGCTCGAGTCGATGCGCGTGATGGTCTATCGAGCAGCCGGTCGGATCGACGCGGGACTGAAATTCCGGCGCGAGGCGTACCTCGCTCGCACACTCTGCTCGGACAAGGCGATGCAGATCGGAACCAATGGCGTGCAGCTTTTGGGAGGCGCCGGTTTCATCAAAGATCACCCGATGGAGATTTGGTATCGCCAACTTCGTTCCATCGGCGTCATGGACGGCAATCTACTGCTGTAGGGATTCAATGATGTATTTGGAAATTCCCAAGAGCCTCAAGCTCGTCGTCAACCAGGCGCACCAGGTCGCCAAGCACGTCTTCCGTCCGATCTCGCGCAAGTACGACCGTGCCGAGCACGACTACCCCAAAGAGCTCGACCTGCTGGCGGCCCTCATGGATGGGCTGAGTGCGGGCAGCAGACAAGGGGGCGCCGGCATCAATGCGCTTCAGCGAGATGAAGGTGCTGGTCAGGGTGTCCGCAACGGCGCCAACATGTCCACATGTCTAGGAATGACCGAGCTGTGCTGGGGCGACGTCGGTCTGGCGCTCTCCATTCCGCGTCAGGGACTCGGCAACGCGGCGATCACCGCGGTGGCAGACGCCGAACAAAAGAAGCGTTTCAAAGGCGCGTGGGCGGCCATGGCGATCACGGAACCGGGCGCGGGGTCGGACTCGGCCAACATTCGCACGACGGCTCACCTCGACGGAGATGAGTGGGTGCTCAACGGCGAGAAGATCTATGTCACCGCGGGTAGCCGGGCTGACTCGGTGGTCGTTTGGGCGACCCTCGACCGGAATCTCGGTCGCGCTGCAATCAAATCGTTCGTAGTGCCGCAGGGCACTCCCGGCATGGAGGTGGTCCGCCTCGACAAGAAGATGGGTATCCGCGTGTCGGACACCGCGAGCATCACCCTCACGGATTGCCGCATTCCCAAAGAGAATCTGCTGGGAACTTCCGACATCAACACGAAGAAGGGCTTCAGTGGAGTCATGCAGACGTTCGACAACACCCGGCCCGTCGTG